>JBQCDS010000726.1:0-4293 GCA_051961035.1 Trinickia sp.
GGCAGCCTCTCCCACTTCGAACATGACCGCCAGCCGCTTCGCGCCTGGCCGCACGCGTGACATCGTGTGTCTCGGCCGCCTTGCGGCCGATCTCTACGCGCAGCAAATCGGCGCCCGGCTCGAAGACGTGACGAGCTTCGCCAAGTATCTCGGCGGCTCGTCCGCCAACATCGCGTTCGGCTGCGCCCGGCTCGGGCTTGCCTCGGCAATGCTTTCGCGGGTAGGCAACGATCACATGGGCCGCTTTCTGACCGAAACGCTCGAACGCGAAGGATGCGATGTCAGTCATACGCGCATCGACGTCGATCGGCTCACCGCGCTGGTGCTGCTCGGCATCAAGGATCACGACACCTTCCCGCTGGTCTTCCATCGCGAGAATTGCGCGGATATGGCCATCGAGGAAAGCGACTTCGACGAAACGTTCATCGCCTCGAGCAAGGCGCTGCTCATCACGGGCACGCATTTTTCGACCGAACGCGTCAATCGAGCAAGCCGCCGCGCGCTCGAGTACGCACGGCGCAACCAGGTGCGCACCGTGCTCGATATCGACTATCGGCCCGTGCTGTGGGGGCTGACGGGCAAAGCCGACGGCGAGACGCGCTTCATCGCCAACGAAAGCGTCACGGCGCATTTGCAGCGCATCTTGCCGCTGTTCGATCTTGTCATCGGGACGGAGGAAGAATTTCGGATCGCCGGCGGCAAGCACGAACTCATCGATGCGCTGGCCATGGTGCGCGCCGTCACGCCCGCCACGCTCGTCGTCAAGCGCGGGCCGCTCGGTTGCACCGTCATTGAAGGGAAGGTGCCGGCCGCGATCGACGACGCGCCCACCGAACACGGCATGACCGTCGACGTGCTGAACGTGCTCGGCGCTGGCGACGCTTTCGCTTCGGGCTTCCTCTCGGAGTGGCTGCGCGACGCGCCGTTCGCACGCTGCGCACAGACGGCGAACCTGTGCGGCGCGCTCGTCGTGTCGCGCCATGGTTGCGCACCGGCCATGCCGACGCCGGCGGAACTCGAGTATGTTCGCGAAAAGCTTGCGCGTGAGCCGGCCAGCATGCGCCGGCCCGATCTCGACGCGACGCTCGCACGGCTGCATCGCGTGAGCGTCAAACGGCCCGTGCACGACGAAGTGCTCGGCTTCGCGTTCGATCATCGCAACCAGTTCTTCGAACTCGCTCAGCAAACGGGGGCGAGCGAGGCACGCATCGAGACGCTCAAGCAACTGTTCGTCGACGCCGTGGCCCAGACGGAGCAAGCGCTGTCGCTGCAAGGACGCATCGGCGTGCTCATCGACGATCGTTACGGTCAAGACGCGCTCAACGCCGCGACAGGCCGAGGCTGGTGGATCGGGCGCCCCGTCGAGCTGCCCGGCTCCATGCCGCTCGAGTTCCAGCACGGTCGCTCGGTGGGGACGGCGCTCGTCGCCTGGCCGCGCGAGCATGTCGTCAAATGCCTGGTGCACTATCACCCCGACGCGCCGATCGCGGAACGCGTGGAGCAAGAAGCGCAACTGCGCTCGCTTTACGATGCCGTGCAGGCGAGCGGGCACGAACTGCTGCTCGAAGTGATCCCGCCCAAGCGAGATGGCCTGCCCGCCGCATCCGACACCGTGTTTCGCGCGCTCAAGCGGCTCTACAACCTCGGCATCCAACCCGAGTGGTGGAAACTCGCGCCGCTTGCCGCCGAGCAGTGGCAGGCGATCGACGCGCTCATCGCCGAGCGCGATCCGTTCTGCCGCGGTGTCGTGTTGCTGGGTTTATCGGCTGGCGTCGATGCGCTCAGCGAAGGCTTTCGCGCGGCAGCCGCGTCGCGCACGTGCAAGGGCTTCACCGTCGGCCGCACGATTTTCCACGAGCCCAGCCGCGCTTGGCTCGCCGGCGAGATCGACGACGCCACGCTCATCGCCCAGGTGCGGGCGACGTTCGAAACGCTGATCCATGCATGGCGCGAGGCGCGCGCCGAATCCGGCACGGCGACGCCGCAACCGACGACACGGCAGGAGGCGGCGTGATGAACGTCAGGATCGAAGGGACAACGGCATCAACGTCAACCTCAACGTCGACGATTCGACTGACGGCCGCTCAAGCGCTCGTGCGCTACTTGGCCGCGCAACAGGTGCTGGCCGAGGACGGACTCACAACGGTGCCGCTATTCGGCGGCGTTTTCGCGATCTTCGGACACGGCAACGTAGCAGGCCTCGGAGAAGCGCTCTATGAGCATCGCGATGCGCTGCCCACCTATCGCGCCCACAACGAGCAGGCGATGGCGCATAGCGCGATCGCCTATGCAAAGGCGCACTTTCGACGCCGCATGATGGCCGTCACCACGTCGATCGGCCCGGGCGCAACGAACCTCGTGACGGCCGCGGCCCTGGCGCACGTGAATCGCTTGCCTGTGCTGCTGCTGCCGGGCGATATCTTCGTCTCGCGCGCACCCGATCCGGTCTTGCAACAAGTGGAAGACTTCCACGACGGCGGTCTGTCCGCCAACGACTGCCTGAAACCGGTCTCGCGCTATTTCGATCGGATCGTGCACCCGGCTCAATTGCTCAACGCGTTGCCGCGCGCCATTCGCGTGCTGACGGATGCGGCGCTGGCCGGCCCCGTCACGCTCGCGCTGCCGCAAGACGTGCAAGCGATGGCCTACGATTATCCGCGCGCGTTCTTCGAGCCGCGTGTCGTGCGCATGCATGCGCCGACGCCGAGCCAAGACGAACTGAATGCGGCGCTCGATGCGTTGCGCCGTGCGTCGCGGCCCGTCATCGTCGCCGGCGGCGGCGCCCTGTATAGCCCCGGCGGTGCGCAGGCGCTGCGCCGGTTCGCCGAGCGGCACGGCATCGCGGTGAGCGAAACGCAAGCCGGCAAGGGCGCGCTCGAGTGGGATCATCCGCTGAACGCCGGCGCCATCGGCGTCACGGGCGCGAGCGCCGCAAATGCGCTGGCGCACGAGGCCGATTGCGTCGTCGCGGTCGGCACGCGTCTGCAAGATTTCACGACGGGCTCCAATACGCTGTTCACGCAAGCCCACGTCGTCGCCATCAATGCCAACGCGTTCGATGCGCTCAAGCATCGCGCGACCACCGTCGTCGGGGACACCTGCATCACGCTCGATGCGCTCAGCGAACGGCTCGGCGCATGGCGGGCGAACCCGGCCTTTACGGAACGTGCGCGCGCGCTGTCCGATGCTTGGCGAGAGACGGTGCAATCGCGCACGCATGCGAAGGCCAGCGCCGACGCCCTGCCCTACGACGCCGACGTGATCGGCGCCGTGCAACGTTCGAGCGCACGTTCCGCGCACGACGATATCGCCGTTTGCGCGGCGGGCACGTTGCCGGCCGAGTTGCACAAGCTTTGGCGGGTCGCGCGCTCGGGCGGCTACCACGTCGAATACGGCTACTCCTGCATGGGCTACGAAATCGCGGGCGGGCTCGGCGCGAAGCTGGCCCGGCCCGAACGCGAAGTCATCGTATTCGTCGGCGACGGCAGCTCCTTGATGATGAACAGCGAAATCGCGACCTCCGTCATGCTCGGTGCCAAGCTGATCGTCGTCGTGCTCGACAATCGCGGCTATGGCTGCATCAACCGGCTCCAGCAAGCGTGCGGCGGTGCGCCGTTCAACAATCTGCTCGACGACTGCGTGCAAGGGCCGCTTGGCGCGCCGAAGATCGATTTCGCGGCGCATGCCCGCTCGCTCGGCGCCATGGCCGAGCATGCGTCCGATATCGCCAGCCTCGAAGCGGCACTCGTGCGCGCACGCGCGGCCGAGCGCACGTCGGTGATCGTCATCGATACCGACCCGGCGCGCACCACCGACGACGGCGGCTGGTGGTGGGAAGTGGCCGTGCCCGAAGTTTCGACGCGCGAGACCGTGCGCGCCGCGCGCGCCGGCTACGAGGCACGGCTGGCGGAGCGCGAAGGCACCGACGGTAACCAAGGCCAATGATCAACATCTCACGAACATAGGAATGCAGCATGACCGATTTTCAAGTGCGCATCGGCGTCAACCCGCTCTCGTGGATGAACGACGACCTGCCTTCGCTCGGTGGTGAAACGCCCCTATCCGTCGCACTGACGCAGGGCCGCGAGATCGGCTACGAAGGATTCGAACTCGGCAATAAATTCCCGCGCGAGCCGGCCGCGCTCAAGGCGCTGCTGGCACGATACGACCTCGCGCTCGTCTCGGGGTGGTACTCAGGCCGTCTCGCGCAGCGCAGCGCCGAGGAGGAGATCGAAGCCGTCGGCCCGCATCTCGAACTGCTGGCAAAAAACGGTGCGGACGTCATGGTGTACG
>JBQCDS010000727.1:0-2356 GCA_051961035.1 Trinickia sp.
CGGCTCGACCGTGAGGCCGAGGGCAAGCTGCGCGTGAGAATGTGGTGCTTCCCCTATCTGACGTGGCTGTCGATCATCGGCATGGTCGGCATCTTGATCGCGATGGCGTTCATTCCCGATCAGCGCAAGCCGCTGTGGCTCGGCGTCGCAAGCCTGGGGCTGCTGTTTGTGGCGTACATGGTGCTCGTGCGCCGGCGCGAGCGACTCGTTCAAGAACAGGCACTCGCATCGTATCGCCCGCGATGAACTATCGAGCCGGCCGATAGTTTCGATCATGGAATACGACTGTTTGCCGGCCTCACTCGTCATTAGCATTGACATACCGAATGGCCGCCCGCGACTTGCAACGGATCGGCGGCATTACCCGCGAACGAGGAAGGACGATGGAACATCATCCGCGCACGCAAAACGAAAAGCTCGAGATCAAGACGACGACCTGCTACATGTGCGCATGCCGCTGCGGGATTCGAGTGCATTTGCGCGATGGCGAAGTGCGCTACATCGACGGCAACCCCGACCATCCGCTCAACCAGGGCGTAATTTGCGCGAAAGGTTCGTCGGGGATCATGAAGCAATACTCGCCCGCGCGGCTCACGCAGCCGCTGTTGCGTAAGCGCGATGCCGAGCGCGGCGAGGCACGGTTCGAGCCGGTATCGTGGGATGTGGCGTTCGACATGCTGGAGAAGCGTCTCGGGCATCTGCGCGCGACCGATCCGAAAAAATTCGCGCTTTTCACGGGCCGCGATCAGATGCAAGCCTTGACCGGCTTGTTCGCCAAACAATTTGGCACACCTAACTATGCGGCTCACGGCGGCTTTTGTTCCTCGAACATGGCGGCCGGGATGATCTACACGATCGGCGGCTCGTTCTGGGAGTTCGGCGGCCCGGATCTCGACAACGCACGGCTGTTCTTCATGATCGGCACGGCGGAAGATCATCACTCGAATCCGCTCAAGATCGCGTTGTCGAAATTCAAGCGCGCAGGCGGACGTTTCATCGCGATCAATCCGGTGCGCACGGGCTACGCCGCCATTGCCGACGAATGGATTCCGATCCGGCCCGGCACGGACGGCGCGCTGTTCATGGCGCTATTGCGCGAGCTGATAGAAAACAACGCCTACGATCGGGCCTTCGTCGAGCGCTTCACGAACGCGGGAGAACTCGTCGATTTGCGCGAGGAGCGCGATACGTTCGGCTTATTCGTTCGCGATGCCGAAGCGCCCGAAGTCAATGCCCTGTATCCGCAAAATCACCTCTGGTGGGATACGCGCACGAACCGCGCGGTGCTCCAACATGCCGAAGGCGCGCAGCCCGCGCTCGACGGCCGGTACGTGCTCGACGACGGCACGCCCGTCGCACCGTCGTTCACGCTGCTGCGCGAGCAAGTCGCGCATTGCACGCCGCAATGGGCTGCCGAGATTACCGGCATCGCAGCCGATACGATCGTGCGTATCGCACGCGAGATGGCGACGGTGGCGCGCGAGCAGCGGATCGTCCTGCCGATTCAATGGACGGACTCGTGGGGCAAGACGCACGATTCGGTCGAAGGCGCGCCGGTCGCCTTTCACGCGATGCGCGGGCTCGCGGCACATTCGAATGGATTCCAGACGATTCGCGCGATGGCGATCTTGATGTCGCTACTCGGCACGATCGATCGGCCGGGCGGCTTCCGTCATAAGGCGCCGTATCCGCGCGCGGCACCGCCGTCGGCGAAACCGCCGAACGATCCTGCCGTCGTCAAGCCGAATACGCCGCTCGCGACCGGCCCCCTCGGCTGGCCCGCCGCGCCTTCGGATCTATTCATCCATGAAGACGGCTCGCCCGCGCGCATCGACAAGGCATTTTCGTGGGAGTACCCCCTTGCGGTACACGGGCTCATGCACTCGGTCATTACGAATGCGTGGCGCGGCGATCCCTATCCGATCGACACGCTGATGATTTTCATGGCCAACATGGCGTGGAATTCGTCGATGAATCCCGTGCAAGTGCGCAAGATGCTCGTCGACAAGCGGGAGGACGGAGAGTACAAGATCCCGTTCCTTGTCGTATGCGATGCGTTCGAATCGGAGATGACGGCATTCGCCGATTTGATTCTTCCCGATACGACCTACCTCGAGCGTCATGACGTGATGTCGATGCTCGATCGCCCGATCTCCGAATTCGACGGGCCGGTCGATTCCGTGCGGGTGCCGGTGGTGCCGCCGACGGGGGAATGCAAGCCGTTCCAGGAAGTGCTCATCGAACTGGCGAGCCGCCTGAAGTTTCCGGCCTTCACCCAGCCCGACGGCCGGCGCAAGTTCCGCGACTATCCGGACTTCATCGTCAACTTTCAAGCGTCGCCCGGCACGGGCTTTTT
>JBQCDS010000728.1:0-5779 GCA_051961035.1 Trinickia sp.
CGTATTGCCAGAACGCGAGCAGCGCGATGAGAAATGCGAGGCGCCTCACCTTGCTAGCGATACGCAGGATTATTGGACGGTTCCTCTTGCCCTCGATACGTGCAGCCTTGACCGTCGATGTCATTTCCATGTCTCCACCTTTTCAGTCTCGCTCGACGTACACCACGCTGGTGCGCCGATATGTCCCGGTCGCGCGCGGTTATGGCGTGTAGGTCTTTCCGCCGTAAGTCCAAGGCTTGGTGAGGTCGCCTTTTTCTGGGAATGTCTGCGGAGCCTTCATGTCCTCCACGGTCAGATATTTCGGGTAAGGCGGTTGATTGGGCTTACCGGTCCAACCCGCCGGAATGAACGGAGGAGCCTTCGGTTCGGCCCATCCAAGTTTCTTGAACGTGTTGGACATGAATTGCGGGTCCACGGCTGCCGCGAAATCAGCTGCCGTCAGCGGCCTTTCGATCCGCTTCTGATCATGCAGCCACTTGAACACCGGCTCGTTCGCTTCCCCCCAGAACTGGCCGAGCGGATAGATGTAAGTCGGCTTGTAGAGGTTGTTGTAGTCCTTGATCTGTTCGAGCAACAGGCTCTGCGAGTAGTTCCTAAGTTGAGGAACCTTCCCCATCAATTGCGCTGCCTTCTCGGGGTATCGGCGTATCCACAATGTCGCTTCGGCGAATGCATCGGAGAGCGCCTGTGCGACGTCGGGCGCATTCTTGATGATTTCGGAGCGAACGTAAAATTGGCCCTCGTAGATGTTGTAGGGGAATATCGAATCCACGATTCGACCGCTCTTGCGCTCATCCACGATCATGCTCGCGGTCGGGTCCCACGAAGCCACGGCGGCCAGACCCTTCGGCATCGACATTTGGTCGCCAGGGGACATATTTTTCAGAATGACGTCCTTGCCGATCTCCACGTGGTTGATCTGGGCCGCCATCTGAATGTAGAACTCCGCGGACGAGCCGGTCACGAGTCCGATCGCCGCCGGCGGATTGCTGCCTTTGAACTGCTTGAGGCTCGTCACATGCGAGTCGTTGGGGACAATGAGGGCATGCAGCAAATTGGGGCTTTCAATGGCGATCGCCTTGACCGGAATGCGCTTGTCGAGCAGCGAAGTGAAGGGAAAGTTGCCACCGCTTGCGGCTTGAAAGCGCCCCGAGACGATCACCTCGTTGATTGCCGGGCCGGACGCAAACGCCTGCAGTTTCGTTTCCAGGCCCCGTGCCTTGAGCAAACCCGCTCCGTCCATCACGATGTTGACCGTGTTCTGTCCCGACCACGGCGCCTGATAGGCGATTTTTAGCGGCCACCAACCCTGACTTTTGAGCCACTGAATCGATTTCGGCGAAACCTGCTCATACGGTTGCGGCCAACCCCAATCGGTGAATTTGGCCTGTGTTTGCCCAAAGCAAACGGCTGGAGCCACGATTGCCACGAGCCCCCCGATCAACCACCATAGCCATGATAGACGTGTCCCCATCGCCTTGCGTGCGTGCAGCATCATTCCCTCCTTCGCTAACAAAAGGATCCCCGCGGATGCCTCGGCGCTATTGCGGCGTCCGGCATGGTGGGTGGTTGGTCGGCTCTTGTATCCACTGCTGTTACGCCGATACGGTCAACTCCGCACCCGCGAACCGAATGCGTGCGTAGTCGATATCTTTGCGTGCGCCGACGTACCGGATCAGTTCATGAAGCGGCGATGTCTTGTACGCATACTTCGCGGCAGGAGGCTTCAGCGCAGCGAGCAGTGGCTCGTCATAAAACGCGCGAAGCAAGACTTGCTCATCGCTTGCCGATTTGCCGAGCTCAGTGCGCAGGCGCGGCACCCATGACGCGACGCGTTCCCCCGGACGCTCAGTGACCATCTCCGACGGCTTGATGTTGGCGCGCGCGAGAAATTCGGCGGACGGTTCGGCGGCGAGCTTGCCGTAGTAGCCCAACGCGTACTTGCGTACTTCGTCGGGAACGGTCTTGTAGCGCTCGCCTTGCACGACGTTGAGCACCGCTTGGGTAATGATGTACTGCGCAAAAGGACTGACGAGAATCGGATAGCCGAGATCGCGACGCACCTGCCCCGCTTCTTCGAGAATCTCGGGTAAGCGCGCCTCCATGCCCATCGTTTGCAGCTGCGACTTCAGGTTCGAAATCATGCCGCCGGGCACCTGATGCTCGTAAAGAGCCGGGTCGTAAGTCGCGATCTGGCCGCGCGGCTTGCCTTCGCGCTCGGCCAGCCAACCGAAGTAATCCGTCGTGGCCTTCAGCTTTTCGAGGTCGATGCCCGTCGCGATGCCGAGCGCGCGTGCGCGCGCGTCGATGTCCTCGGTGGCCGGAAGCGACGCCCCGTTCGCAAGCGGTTCCACGGCTGTATCGCCGAACCGAAAGCCGCATTGCATCGCCACTTGATAGACTTCCGGGGCTAGCCCGGACTGGCAATGCGAGTGCAGTCTCAGCGGAATGTCTCCGGCCACGCTCGCCACCGCGGGAAACAGCGTCCTGGCGCGCTCGGGAGTGAGAAGCCCAGTCGGATCCTTGACCGAAATGAAATCCGACTTGAGCGCGACGAGTTCCTTCGTGCGTTCCATGTAGTACTCGTCGGTATGCACAGGGCTCAGCGTGTAGACCATCATCGCGTTGACCAACATGCCGGTGTCATGGGCAGAGCGCACCGACGACTCGATGTTGCGGTTATCGTTGAGCGCGTCGTAGACAGTCAACACTTTCAATCCGCGCTGCGCGAGCGCTTGCGAGTTCAGCGTGACGATGTCGTCCGGGAACAACTCGAACGTGTAGAGGCTTTGGCCGCGCGTCAGGCCGTCGCAGGGTGTGGAGAATCGTTCGCAAAGGAGTCCCACGCGCTCGAACGGGTTCTCCTGCAAGTACCGCACGCAGACATCGAATACGGCCCCGCCGAGGATGTTGATATACGCGTAGCCGGTTTGATCGATCGTATCGACGATGGGGGTCATCATCTCCGTGGTCATCCGCGTCGACCATAGACATTGATGACCATCGCGAAGCGTGACGTCCACGAACTGGAAAGCGCCGCCGCCGTCATGCCCGGTCTGCTGTTGAGCTTGGGGAGCCTCTATCATTTCGCCTCCAGAAAAACGTCTTCGACAAATTTCGTGTGCACGTCGCCGCGCTTGAAGTGATCGTTTCGCAACAACGCCTCGTGGAACGACAGCGTCGTCTTCACGCCGTCGATTCGCATTTCGGCAATCGCACGATGCATCCGTGCCATGGCTTCATCGCGCGTGTTGCCCCACGCGATCACTTTCGCGAGCAGCGAATCGTAGTACGGCGGAATCCGATATCCGGTGTAGACGTGGCTGTCGACACGGACGCCGGGCCCGCCCGGTACATGGCAGTGCTGGATCGTGCCGGGGTTCGGCGCAAAGCCGTGCTCCGGATCCTCGGCGTTGATGCGGCATTCGATCGCGTGCCCGGTCAACCGGACATCCGACTGCGTGAGCGAAAGCGGCACGCCCTGCGCAATGCGGATCTGCTCCTTCACGATATCGATTCCGGTCACGAGTTCGGTGACAGGATGTTCGACTTGCACGCGCGTGTTCATTTCCATGAAGTAAAAGCGCTGCGTGCCGCCGTCCAGAATGCATTCGATCGTCCCGGCGCTCTTGTATCCGACATGCTTGCAAAGGCGCACGGCGGCTTGGCCGATTTGTGTGCGCATTTCATCGTCGAGCACGGGCGAAGGGCTTTCCTCGAGAAGTTTCTGATTACGCCGCTGGATCGAGCAATCGCGCTCCCCGAGGTGCAGGACTGTCTCGCCGTCGGACAAGATCTGAATTTCGATGTGGCGAATCGCCGTCAGATACTTCTCGATGTAGATCGAACCATCGTTGAAGGCCGCCTTCGCTTCACGCGTGGCATCCATGTATTGCGTCGAGAGATCGCGCTCCGACCACACGATACGCATGCCCCGCCCGCCGCCGCCGGCGGTCGCCTTCAGTATCACGGGATAGCCAATGTCTTCGGCGACAGCCTTCGCTTCAACGACGTCGGCCACCGTCCCCGTCGATCCCGGGGTGGTCGGCACACCCGCCTCGTTAGCCATGCGCCTTGCCATTGCCTTGTCGCCCATCAGCGAAATGACGCGCGAGGATGGGCCGATGAACGTGACGCCTTCTTTCTCGCAAAGCCCGGCGAAATGCGCATTTTCGGAAAGGAAGCCATAGCCGGGATGGATGGCTTGCGCTCCGTGGGTCAGCGCGGCCGACACAATGAATTCGGCGTTCAAATAACTTTGTCCGGACCGCGGCGGGCCGATACACACCGCCCGATCCGCGAGCATGACCGCGAGGGAATCGCGATCGGCTTCCGAATAGATTTGTATCGTCTCGAGCCCGAGCTCGCGACACGCGCGGATGATGCGCACCGCGATCTCGCCGCGATTCGCAACCAGCACGCGCTTGATAGGGTTGGCACTCGTCGTCACGCTATGGCTTCCGATGGATGGCGATGAAGGAGAGTTTGAGAGGCGTTCGGGGGCACTCATGCCGGGTCCAAAACCATGAGCACTTGTCCGTATTCGACCGGCTCGCTATCGCCCACCAAGATGTGCGTAATCGTTCCCTTCTGGCCCGCCGGGATCGAATTCATCAGTTTCATCACTTCGATGATGCAAACGGTCGTCTCGGCCTCCACTTGCTGTCCGACTTCCGCAAACGGGCGCGCACCAGGTTCGGACGCGCGGTAGAACATGCCCACCATCGGCGATTTGATGAGCACAGCGCCCGGCGGAAAGTCGCGCGGCGCGACGTGCTTGCCCGCTGCGGTACCCAGGCCTTGCCCGACAGCGTCCGTGACGACTTCCCCCCCGCCCACATGGCCGTGGCGCTGATGCGCAGCAGGCTCTTGCGCGGCCCCGTTCACTGCCACTGCCGCGTCGCGCGGCGCGGCAGCGGGTGTGCTCGCTTGCGGGGCCTGCGCGGAGCGCGGCGCTCCCTCGGTCGGCGCGCTCACCGGTCGCGCGTCGGCAGCCGCCCCGCGCTTGAGGTCAACTTCCAGATCCCCCAACTTCAGGTGGAATTCCCCGAAGTGCGAAGCGGACTTCATCAGTTCGACGAGTTCCAGCAGATCCCGATAGGTGATGGTTTCGTTGCTCACGGCGGGCTTTCCTCTGTTTGAAACCGGCTCGCCGTTATGCGGGCGATTCGGTTGCGTTTCATTTGACGAAATATGCTGTTCCTGTGGTTGAAATCATTGCATACGCGAGAGAGTATGGCAATAATGGAATGCAGAATTTCACTGAACGAGATGCTAAGGAGATTCCCTATGCAGGCCCCCGTCATCATCACCATCGCCATCACGGGCGCGCTACCGCGCAAGAAGGACAATCCGGCCGTACCTGTCACGCCGTCGGAGCAGATCGAATCGACGCACGAAGCATTCGAAGCGGGCGCCTCGCTCGTTCATATTCATGTGCGCAATGCGGACGAGACACCGAGTTCGCATCCCGATCTCTACGCGCAGGTTCAGGAAGGGATTCGCAAACACTGCCCCGGCATGATCGTGCAGTTCTCGACAGGCGGACGCGGCCGCGATCAGGCGACTCGCGGGGCGATGCTGCATCTGAAGCCCGACATGGCTTCCCTCGCGACGGGCTCAGTCAACTTTCCGACGGGCATCTACGAGAACCCGCCGGATTTCGTGGAGGGGTTGGCGAGAACGATGCTCGAGAACGGCATCAAACCCGAGATCGAAGTATTCGACCTTGCGATGCTCTACAGCGCGGCGAAGCTCGCCAAGGCTGGGCTGATCAGCG
>JBQCDS010000729.1:0-5259 GCA_051961035.1 Trinickia sp.
GTGTGCGTGGAAGACAACGGACATGGCGCCCCCGGCATGGCGGGATTCGAAGGACACGGGGAAAAATACTTCGGGCTGCTTGGCATTCGCGAACGCGTGCAAGTTTTAGGGGGTTCTGTCTCGATCGAGACCGCGGCGAAACAGGGATTCAAGTTGACAGTGTGGATCCCGCTCGCCGCAATACAACAGGAAGAGGCTCTGCCATGACAAAGGTACTGTTGGCCGATGACCACGCGCTCGTACGCGATGGCTTGCGTCACATTCTCGAAGGCACCAGTGGTTTCGAAGTGGTCGGGGAGGCGTACGACGGGCCTACCACGATCTCGCTGGTACGCGGCACGCCGGCGGACGTGCTGGTGCTCGATTTATCGATGCCAGGGCGCAACGGCATCGAGCTCGTCAAGCAAATCAAAGAAGAACTGCCTACGCTTCGCGTGCTCGTGCTGACCATGCACGCGGAACAGCAGTACGCGGTTCGGGCGTTCAAGGCGGGCGCGTCGGGCTATCTGACGAAAGAAAGCGCCAGCAAGGAGCTCGTTTCGGCGTTGACGAAAATTTCGGCCGGGGGCGTGTACGTGAGCTTATCGATGGCCGAGCGCCTCGCGCAAAGCTTGAACGAGCCCACCGATATGCTGCCCCATCAGCGGCTTTCCGATCGAGAATTCGATGTCTTCCGGCGCATCGCAGCCGGTCAGACGATCAGCGAAATCGCGAACCAATTGTGCGTTAGCGCGAAAACCGTCAGCACGTACAAAACACGCATTCTAGAAAAGATGCAGATGCCGCACGAAGCGGCCTTGGTGCGTTACGCGATTCAGCACAAACTGTTCGAGGACAGCGAAGATTTGTAAGCACACGTAACGCCCAAAACGGCATCGATCATGGCGAGACCCGCCGCTCGGGGCGGCAGCCGCGTTTGTAGGACGATCCCTACAAACGCCTTCCGTTCGCCCTACAACGCGTTGTCTACCCGACCGATATTTATTTGATTAGGCGCTGACGATACTGTGTTCATGGAACTGAACCTCCGGTCACCGCTGAAAGTGTTCGTCGTCGACGAATCGACGCTCGTGCGCGAACGTCTCGCCCGCCATATCGGGCCCGACGGCGCTGCATGCATCGTCGGCGAAGCCGAAGATGTCGATACCGCGCTGCAAGGCATCGAAGACACCGAAGCCGACGCCGTGGTACTCGATCTGCGCTTGATCGGCAGCAATGGCATGGATTTGCTCCATGCGTTGCGCGATCGCACCGATCCGATCGTGACGATCGTTCTCACCAACTACGCCTCCGAAGTGTTCCGCGAAGCCAGCGTCGTTGCCGGCGCGGATTACTTCTTCGACAAGACCACCGAGTTCGATCTCGCGATGGAGACTATCGCGCGGCTCGCGCGCGAGAAGACCGACAGCGCGGCCGGCGCTTGACGCATCGCGCGTCGTGCCCCGAAGTCCTCCCATCCACTCGCATTAGCTAGCGCATGTTGCCCGTATGCCCGAGCGAGTAACGCCCGGGCTGCGGCCATACCGTGAGCCCGTGCGGCTCCATGCCAACCGGAATGGATTTCACCGCGCCGGTGTGCGTATCGATCGCATACACGACGTCGTCGAAGCGCCCCGACAGCCAAAGGGTTTTGCCATCGGCACTCACATTGCCCATGTCAGGACTCCCGCCTCCTGGGATGGGCCACGTGGCCACAACCTTGCGTGTCGCGAAATCGAGCACCGAGACACTGCCTTTGCCGCGACGCGGCCCATGCACGCGATTCGATCCGCGATTGGCGATGTAAAGCTGAGTGCCATCGCGGCTCGGATAGAGGCCATGCGTTCCGATGCCCGTCTTGATGAACCCGACCTTCGTGAAGTTGTCGCCATCGACGACATACACGCCGTCGGCCATCATATCCGCCACATAAAATACCTTCCCATCCGGCGACACACGGATGTCTTGCGGCATGCCCTTGCTTTGCAGCGCCAAGTAACCGAGCACTTTGCGGTTCACCATGTCGATTTTCGCGAGCTTTCCGCCGAACTCGCAGGTGAATATCGCGTAGGTACCGTCGATCGAGAAATCAGCGTGATTGATGCCTTTGCATTGGGGCACGTCGAGGCTGGATACCAACTTCATCGTATGCGGATCGCGGAAATCGAGCCGCGCATGCGCTTCGGCCACGACAATGGCCTGCCTGCCGTCCGGCGTGAAGTACATGTTGTAGGGATCGTCGACGGGGATCGCATTGCCGGGCTTGCCCGTCATCGGATCGATCGGCGTCAGGCTTCCGTCGGTGCGGCCCTCCGCATTGTTCGTCACCCATAGCGTTTTCAAATCCCACGACGGCACAATGTGCTGCGGGCTTCGGCCCACGGGAAATCGATCGACGACCTTCATCGTCGACGGGTCGATCACGTACACATCGTCCGAGCGCAGATTGGGCACATACACGCGCGACAGCGCGCCTTCGACAGCCGCGCTCAAATGGTTGGCGCGTGCTTCGCCATAGAGATTCGATGCATCGACGACGCTCGGCATACCCGGCACTGTCCGCACGGTCGCGGCCGACGCCGCGCTGGACACCCATGCCATCGATGCCGCGACGAGCATCGTGCCAATCGATGAAGCGGCCCATGCATGGCGAGTCTTCTTCGAACCCATAATCCCCCCAAAAATTGTTCGGGCAATGCCGCACGGCGCGGCGTTCGATGTTTCAGCGGCCCGCCGTGTCGCGGCGAATCGCAGCGGTGGTTCGCGCCACGATCGCCTCGATGCCGGCACGCCCGAGCTCGGCGCTCGCTCGGCGGGGGTCGCCTCCGTAGACGCCCTGCTCGGCTCCTGGCTTCGGCCCGGCGCGCAACGCGTCCAACCGCACCATTTGCGGGGCGACCGCCAGCAACAGCGAGGTATCGGCAAGGCCTGCATGCGTGCCGATCTCATCGGCGCGATAGCCCTTTTCGCGCAATATCCGCGCAAACCCGCTCGAGCTTTCCCGGTAATACTCGGGCGGGACGAACGCGCGCGCCGCGGTGCCGGCCCAAGCCTTGTTCAAACGCGCGACGACGCGTTTGATGTCGTCCTGGTAACCACCGTGATCGCCGAGAAATACGACGTTCTTGAAGCCATGCACTTCGAAGCTGTTCGCGGCGGATTCGAGCGTTTTCTCGAAGACATCGTCCGGCACGGTGATGGTGCCCGGAAAGCGCATATGCGACGTGGGGGGCGCGTAGCCGCCTTCCGGCACATAGGCGATGACGGGCGCGACGAGCGCATTGCCGAGTGCTTGCGCGATGCGCGTGGCGAGCCATTGCGCCCGCGCGTTGTGCTTGCCGAGCGCAAGGTACGGGCCGCTTTGCTCGGTGCCGCCGATCGGCACGATGACGGTCGTCTTGCCTTGCGCGATTTCGTCGCGCAGCTCAGTCCATGTCAGATCTTCCAACTGCACTGTATTCGGTGGTTGCGCGAACGCAAGTGCTGTCGCGCACGAGATGCCGAAGCAAACGAAAGCTTTACGTACGAAAGGTGGCATGCCTGCTCCGCAAGATTGCTGCGACGCCGAAGCCGGCGCCGAAACGATTATGCGCAAATGCGCAACGATGTGATACCTCCTACCGGGCCCGACCGTCGCGGCGAAAGCCTCGCTCACCGCGATGATTCTCGTAGGCGCTCGCTGCAATCGAGCCCCGGTGGGCGCTCGTCACGTCGATTGTGACGGAATTCGCAACGATCATTCATAAAAGCAGGCGTTAACCCTAGCGCCTCCGATCGGTAGACTGCAGTTATCGGTTCACGCAATGAACCCTGTGCAGCAACTAGGACAAGTTACTTTCGGAGGTCATCCATCATGAAATCGCTCATTCAATCCGTCTTGATCGCAACTGCTTTGGCCGCCCCGGTCGCCGTCTTCGCACAATCGAACGCGCCTGTGACGCGCGCCCAAGTCAAGGCTGAACTCGTGCAATTCGCGCAAGCCGCCGGCCCGCGTGCGTTCAGCAACGATCCGTACTATCCGAACCGCGCTCAACTGGCGCAAGCGCGCATCGACGCGCAGAGTGGAAATAGCGAAGCGGTCGGTGGCGCACACGCCGGATCGTCGGCTTCGGGTTCGCCGGTTGCCGTCGGCACTCGCGACTCGCTGTACTTCGGCCGTTGATCGCACGGGTCACGTCGATCACGTTGATCGGCAACGCAATAAAGCGCCGGCCGGCAAGGCGGTTCCCCGCCGGCCGACGCTGCCTCTCCCGCCCCACCTCGCTTCCTCAGCACACCTAATCGATCGGTGTCTCTTTCACACCGGCGAGATTGTCCCATTCGTGGGACGGTGAGTCCGCTCCCTAAGACTTCTGGCGCCCCATACGTTGGCATAGACTCACTAGCCATCGACACCTAGACAGAGCAATTCGTTGGGTGTCCTAACGTTTGGGAGAACCATAATGATCGACATCAGGCATTCCGCCGATCGCGGCATCGCGGAACACGGCTGGCTCAGTTCGCGCCATACTTTCTCCTTCGCCAGCTACTTCGACCCGAAGGAAGTCGGTTTCTCGGATTTGCTCGTCATCAATGACGATCGCGTTGCGGCAGGGCGCGGCTTCGGCCGGCATCCCCATCGCGACATGGAGATCTTTTCGTATGTGCTCGACGGTGCGCTCGAACATCGCGACTCGATGGGCAACGGCTCCACGATCGTGCCGGGGGACGTGCAACTGATGAGCGCGGGAAGCGGCGTCGCGCACAGTGAATACAATCCGTCCCCCAACGATCCGGTGCATTTCCTTCAGATTTGGATCCTGCCGTCGGAATCGTCGCTGGGCGCGCAACCGCGCTATCAACAAATGCACCTGGGCCCCGAAAGCAAGCGCGGCACGTTGCGCTTAATGCTCTCGCCCGACGGCGCCGACGGTTCGCTGGCATTGCGGCAAGACGCACGCGTCTACGCCGCGCAACTCGACGGCGACGAAACGGCATCCCTTTCGCTCGAAAGCGAGCGTTATGCGTATGTGCATGTGGCTCAGGGCGGCGTAACGCTGAACGGCATCCGCATGAGCGAAGGCGATGGCGCCAAGCTGCGCGACGAGTCCGTACTGACGCTGACCGAAGGCGAGAACGCGCACGTGATCGTATTTGACTTACGCGCGCGGGAAACGCCGCGCATGCGCTGAAGGCGATACGCGCGGGGGCCGCTGCGGCGGCCCTACGCCGTACATCGTCGGTTATGGCCGCCGTAAAAAGTAGACGCACCTACTTGTCCTCCACCCATCCCACTGTTGC
>JBQCDS010000730.1:0-7997 GCA_051961035.1 Trinickia sp.
TACGGCGTTTCGGTGCCGTGGGTGACACGGCTCACGCGCGGCGGCGATCGCGGCGGCTGCGCGATCAAGGCCATTGTCGGCCCCGATACCGTCGTGCTGCGCTCGGCGGTTCAATTGCACGGCGAGAACATGCATACGGTGGCGGAATTCACCGTATCCGAAGGCCAGCAGATTCCGTTTACGCTCACGTATTGCGCTTCGCACGAGCGGCTGCCGCCCGCGAGCGACCCACAGGCCTCGCTCGAACACACGGAGCGGCACTGGTGCGATTGGATGGCGCAGTGCGACGTAAAAGGCCGGTACGCCGAGCCCATCCGCCGGTCGCTGATCACGCTCAAAGCGCTCGCTTACAAGCCGACCGGCGGCATCGTCGCCGCGCCCACGACATCGCTACCGGAGCGGCTCGGCGGCGCGCGCAACTGGGATTACCGCTATTGTTGGCTCCGCGACGCCACCATCACGTTGCTCGCGCTAATGCGCTGCGGCTTTTACGACGAAGCCCGCGCGTGGCGAGTCTGGTTGGAGCGCGCGCTCGCGGGCTCGCCGGAGCAAGTCCAAATCATGTACGGCGTGGCGGGCGAACGACGCGTGCCCGAGATGGAGATCGACTGGCTGCCCGGCTATGAAGGCGCGTGCCCGGTACGTATCGGCAACAAGGCCGTCGGCCAGTTGCAAATCGACGTATATGGCGAAGTGATGAACGCGCTGCACTTGGCGCGCGTTGGCGGCTTGCATGCCGACGAAGCGGCGTGGACGCTGCAATGCCTGATGCTCGAGCACCTCGAGACGATCTGGACCGAACCCGACGCAGGGCTTTGGGAAGTACGCAGCGGGCCGCGTCAATTCACGTTCTCGAAGGTCATGGCGTGGGTCGCGTTCGACCGGGCGATCCGATCGGCCGAAAAATTCAAACTATCGGGGCCTGTCGATCGCTGGCGGACGGTGCGCGATCGCATTCACGCCGATGTCTGTGAAAAAGGCTGGAACGAGGAGATCCAGTCCTTCACGCAAGTGTACGGAGGCAACGACTTCGATGCGAGCCTGCTGCTCATGCCGCTTCTCGGCTTTCTGCCACCGGACGACCCGCGCGTGATCTCGACGATGGAGGCGATCCAGCGCGAGCTCACCTTCGAGGGCTTCGTCCGCCGTTACCTGACACATAAAGTCGACGATGGCCTTCCGCCCGGCGAGGGCGTCTTTCTCGCTTGTAGTTTTTGGATGGTCGACAACCTCGCGCTACAAGGACGCATGGACGAAGCACACGCGATGTACGAACGCTTGTTGGGCCTTGTGAACGACGTCGGCCTGCTATCTGAGGAGTATGACCCGCAAACGAAGCGCTTCACCGGCAATTTTCCCCAGGCGTTCTCGCACGTCGCGCTCGTTCACACGGGCTTGAACTTGATGCGCCACGAGCAATCGATCGCCCAGGCAACCGGCCACCCGGCCGGAGAGGGGGATGGCACGCCTTCCCAGGTCAATACCGATAGCGGCGCACTCTGATCGAGCCCCTTTTCACACGGTGCGACGGCGTGCCGTGCGGCGACGCAGCGGGACCACGCGCGTCATATCGGCACGATTGCTGCGGAACTGAATCCGGGAAAGTCCCCGGCCGGGCAGGCCAATTGCTGCATTGCAACCAACGGCGTTTCTCCTTATCATCAATCGAGGAACACCGCCACGAGCAACCGTTCGGTATTTTGAGCCGCGACGCCGAGCGCCGCATTTTTTTGCCCCGTCCCTACCCCACGGGAGCCATATACCATGCTTTACCAGTTTTATGAATTTCAGCGCGCGCTCTTGTATCCGCTGACCGCCTGGGCGCAAGCCGCCTCGAAATCGTTCGCCAATCCGGCGAGCCCTTTCGCTTATGTGCCCGGCGCGACACGCCTATCCGCTGGCTATGAATTGCTCTACCGGCTTGGCAAGGATTACGAAAAGCCCGAATTCAACATTCATCAAATCGTCAAAGACGGTCATAACATTCCGATCGTCGAACAAACGATCATCGAAAAGCCGTTTTGCCGGCTGCTCCGCTTCAAGCGCTTCGCCGACGACTCCGATGCAGTGGCGCAACTGAAGGACGAACCCGTCGTTCTCGTTTGCGCTCCGTTGTCAGGGCACCATTCCACGCTGCTGCGCGATACCGTGCGCACCCTGCTGCAAGACCATAAGGTGTACATCACCGATTGGATGGATGCGCGGATGGTTCCGATCGAGGCCGGACCGTTCCATCTCGACGATTACGTCAATTACATTCAGGAATTCATCCGCCACATCGGCGCGAAAAACCTGCATGTGCTGTCCGTCTGCCAGCCGACCGTGCCCGTGCTTGCCGCCATTTCGTTGATGGCGAGTCGCGGCGAGGATACGCCGCGCACGATGACGATGATGGGCGGCCCGATCGATGCGCGGCGCAGCCCCACTTCGGTCAATTCGCTGGCGATGCAGCGTTCGTACGAGTGGTTCGAGAACAACGTGATCCACACGGTGCCGCCGAATTATCCCGGCGTCGGACGTCACGTTTATCCGGGCTTCTTGCAGCATGCGGGCTTCGTCGCGATGAACCCCGAGCGTCACGCGGCATCGCATTGGGACTTCTATCAAAGCCTGCTGCGCGGCGACGAAGACGATGCCGAAGCACACCGTCGCTTTTACGACGAGTACAACGCGGTGCTCGACATGGCCGCCGAGTATTATCTCGACACGATCCGCATCGTATTTCAGGAATTTCGCTTGGCCGAGGGCACATGGGTGATCGACGGAGAGAGCGTGCGTCCGCAGGACATCAAAAAGACGGCGCTCTTTACGATCGAAGGCGAACTCGACGATATCTCCGGCTGCGGGCAAACGCGCGCCGCGCACGATCTGTGCACGGGTATCCCGGAGAAAGACAAACACCACTTCACCGCGGAGAAGTGTGGCCATTACGGGATCTTCTCGGGCCGCCGCTGGCGCACGATCATCTATCCGCAATTGCGCGATTTCATTCTCCAGCACAACAAGGAAACGAAACGCGCACGCGAAGCCGTTGAAGCTTGACGAGCGGTTCGTTGCGCGCGCGTTGCAAGCGCGTCGCCCCGAACGATCCCACGGGCCGCACCGCCAAGCGATGCGGCCCGTGTCGTTTTCGTCGTGCTTGCTACTTTCGCATGAGGTACGCGAGTAGCAGTTCCGTGTTCATACGGACCATCTCGGCACGCTCCTGCGATGAACTGAAATCGCGCCCCAGCGAGGCTTCGAGCGTGAAGCGATTCGACACGATGTAATAGCCGAGCCCCGACAGCGCGACGTATAAACGCAGCGGATCGATGTTCGAGCGAAATAAGCCCGCGCGCTGCCCACGATCGAGAATCGCGGAAAGCGTGGCGACCATCGGCGAAATCATTTCCCGAATGCGCGGCGATTTTTGGATATAACGCGCTTCGTGCAGGTTTTCGTTGTTGATGAGACGCAGCAACTCTGGATGATCGCGGTAGTAGTCCCACACGAAATGGGCCATCCGCGTGATGGCCTCGACGGGGGCGATGCCGTTCAGATCGAGCGCTTTTTCGGCCTCGGTGAGTGCGCCGAACGCATGCTCGAGTACCGCGGTGAAAAGCTGCTCCTTGCTACCGAAGTAGTAATAGAGCATTCGCTCGTTCGTCTCCGCCCGACGGGCAATCTGATCGACGCGGGCGCCGAACAAACCACCATTTGCGAATTCTTCGGCCGCCGCGAGCAGAATGCGGCGCCGCGTCCCTTCTGGATCTCTTTTGATTTTCGATTGATTCATGGTGGCCTTTTTGCTTCGTGAGCCGCGTTGCCCCGTCATGCGCCGGCCCTCCTCCACCTACGCCGGCAGCGTGAACGAGCGCGCCATTTTTCTGGGAAACTAAGTGCGTCTCGTGCGAAAAAGCGCTTCGATTATGGCACAAGGGTGACCGATGGCAATCCGGGAAATCGGCGATAATGCGCTCTTTCCCTGCACGCCACGGGCACGCTGCCGTACTCGCCGCTGCCTGTATAGGCGGGCGGGTGTAACGCCCGCGCGGCGCAACGCTGATCTGGGCCCGGCGCTGCACATGCCCGGCCCCGAGCTTCTCGACGTACCGAATGTGACCGATCGTGTGACTCTCGCAGACCGCATCGAGGATCTGCTCCCGCAAACGCAATGCACGAAGTGCGGCTATGCCGGTTGCCGCCCGTATGCCGAAGCCGTCGCCCAAGGCGAAGCCGGCTATAACCAATGCCCGCCCGGCGGGGCGCAAGGCATCGCGCGGCTCGCGGCCTTGCTCGGCCAGCCCGTCATTCCGTTAAATCCCGCCAACGGCGAGGAGCGGCCGCGGCCGCTGGCCGTCATCGACGAAACGCTCTGCATTGGCTGCACGCTGTGCATGCAGGCCTGTCCTGTCGATGCGATCGTCGGGGGGCCGAAGCTCATGCATACGGTCGTCGCGGCATTGTGCACGGGCTGCGACTTATGTGTCCCACCGTGTCCCGTCGACTGCATCGACATGGTGCCGGTGACCGGCGAGCGCACGGGCTGGCAGGCATGGAGCGACACGCAAGCCGACGCGGCGCGCGCACGCCACGAGCGGCGCTTGGCGCGGCTCGAGGGCGAACGACAAGCCGCCCAGGCTCGGGCGGCAGCCCGCCGAGCCGAGGCGGCGGCCAGCTCGGCCAGTTCGGCTGCGCCGGCCGCGCCCACGCCGGCCGATGAAGAAGCCGCGAAAAAGCGCGCCATCATTCAGGCGGCGCTCGAGCGCGCCCGCCAAAAGAAGGAAGCGCAAGCCGCCGCGCCGAAGGGGCCCACCCTCGACGAGCGCTGATCTTTTCTCCGCCACCGCCCGCCACCGCCCGAGCGCCGCATGAACGCACAAAAACGACGCGCCATCTACGAGACGCTGCAAAGCCTCAACCCGCACCCGACGACGGAACTCGAATACAAGACGCCATTTCAATTGCTGATCGCCGTCATGCTGTCGGCGCAGGCCACGGATGTCGGCGTCAACAAGGCCACGCGCAAGCTCTTTCCCGTGGCGGGCACGCCGCAGGCCATGCTGGCGCTCGGCGAAGCGGGCGTGACCGAATACATCAAGACTATCGGGCTTTACCGAACCAAAGCGAAGAACGTCATCGCCACCAGCCGAATCTTGCTGGAGCAGTACGGCGGCGAAGTGCCGGCCGAACGCGAAGCGCTGGAAGGCCTGCCCGGCGTGGGCCGCAAGACCGCGAACGTCGTGCTCAATACGGCATTCGGCCAGAGCGCGATCGCCGTCGATACGCACATCTTCCGCGTCTCCAATCGAACGGGCTTGGCGCCGGGCAAAGATGTGCGCGCCGTGGAAACGGCGCTCGAGAAATTCACGCCGCCCGAGTTCCGCCACGACGCGCATCACTGGCTCATCCTGCACGGCCGCTACGTGTGCAAGGCCCGTCGGCCGGAATGCTGGCACTGCGCGATCGAGCCGCTATGCGAGTACAAGCCGAAAACGCCACCGCCGCACGCGTGACAGTCGTTCAGCATGAGCCAGGGCCGAATCCGACCCAAGCCCTAGCCCTAGCCACGCGGCAATCTGTCGCAGGGATAAAGGCGCCAGGGTTCAGAGACTCGCTTCCAGCGATACCGCTTCTTCGCGCGGCCCGCCCCCGGCGCGCACGAGCCACAACACGGCCGCCAGCACGGCCGCACCGCCAAACCACTGAAGCGGCGTCAATCGTTCGCCGAGCAAGAGCGCCGCGAGCGAAACCGTGACGACAGGTTCGAGCGTCGAGAGCATCGACGTGCGCGCCGCTCCGAGCCGCGTGAGCCCGGCGAAAAAGGCGAGCATCGCGGTGACCGTCGAGACGAGCGCGATCGCGACGACCGCTGCCCACGCGACCGGTGTCGCCGGCCAATGCGGCGCCGCGCCGGACAGCGTGCGCACAAGCGCGACGCAAGAAAAAACGGCCGCTGCCGACAAACAAACGATGGCTGTCGTCGCGAGCGGATCGACAGCGCGCGTGATGCGCGCGCCGGCCACGATATAAAGCGAATAAACGACGGCCGCGGCGAGCGACAGCGCGATCCCGAGCGGCTCGCCATGCCCGCCGCCGACCATCAGCGCGGAGCCCGCGAGGCACAGCACCAGCGCGGCGACCTTCACGCGCGTTAGGCGCTCTCCCAGCCAAAGCGCCGCGAGCAGGGTGACGAAGGCCGGATACAAATACAGCAGCAACGCGACAAGACTCGCCTGCGCATGCTGTAGCGCGACGAAATAGCAGATCGATTGGCCGACATAGCCCAGGGCGCCCATGGCGACGATGCCCCAAAGCGTGCGCCCACGCGGCCATCGCACCCCCCGACGGTGCGCCACGGCCGCGAGCAGCGTCCCCCCAATGAGAAAACGCAGCGTCAGCAAGCCGAGCACATCGGTGCCGCCGCCAAAGGCATAGCGTCCGAAGATCGCCATTGCGCCGAAAGCGCTGGCGGACAACGCCACGAGCAAGGCACCGCGTAGGGCGACGGCGGGCGAAGGAGAGTCCAAGGAAGGCATGGGGGAAGGCGGCTGTCGTTATGGCTATCGATATTGCACGCTGCCTTGCGCAAGCAAGGGCTGGAACGGAAACGCCCGTGTGGCGTGCGTGGATTCTACCCGCTCGATGCCGAACCGCCTCGCCCGCCGCTCGCAGCACCGCAGCGTAAAATGGCGGCTTGCCTGCAAGCGGCACGCGCGCGAAGCGCAGCGCGGCCCGGCATCACGCCTAGGCACCACTGAAAGGTCGATCCACACGATGTTCAATCCGAGCCGCGACGAAGTCCGACGCTTTTTCATCGATACCTGGCGCAAGCAGCGCGCGGGCGAGATTCTCACGCCGCTCGAAGCGATCGCGGCCGATTGGATCGTCGAGCACCCCGAATACCACGCCGAACTCGCGGACGAAGCGACGACCACGGCCGACTATTCCCCGGAGGCCGGTCGCACCAATCCGTTCTTGCATCTGTCGATGCACCTGGCGATCAGCGAACAGCTCTCGATCGATCAGCCGCCGGGCATTCGGGCCGCCCACGAGCGGCTCGCGACGCGGCTCGGCTCGACGCACGAGGCGCACCACGCGATCATGGAATGTCTCGGCGAAACGATCTGGGAAGCGCAGCGCACCAACACGCCGCCCGATACGGACGCTTATCTCGCCCGCATCGAGCGGCGCGCATCGAGGGATTGACGGCGCTGCGACACGTTGTCGCAGGTACGATTCACGCGCGTTTTTCAGCCGTTTTCGCACCCGCTGCAACGCGTGTTCACCAAAAAAACACCCCGCCGAAGCGGGGTGTTTGGCATGAAAGCGTGCGCGGCGAGCGCTCGTTACTTCTTGTCGACCAGATCGCCCGGAAGCGATTCGAGGTACGCACCGATGTCCTTCATGTCGCTCAGCGACAAGCTTTGCACCTGCGCCTGCATGATCGCGTTGCCGCGACCGAAGTTCGGATTGCCCGTGCCCACCTGGTACGCACGCAGCGCGAAGTAGATGTAATCCGCGTGCTGGCCGGCCAGCTTCGGATACTCGCCGCTGACGGGGTTGTTGAACTTGGCCCCGTGGCAGGCCGCGCAGTTGTGGGATTCGACGAGCGCCTTGCCGTTGTCGATGCTTGCCGCATGGGCCGTGCCGATCGCGCCTACGGCCGCGACGAGCGCTGCCGCCGCAGCCTTGGCGACGAAGCGCAATGCCTGATCAGGCTTGTTAATGAATTCTCCTACCCCGCGAAATGAGGTAGCTGAACGCGGCCGTAAGGACGGTCACTTTTCGGGATTGTTCGTCGACGATGACGTCTGGCTCGCGTAGTACGCAGCGATATCCGCGATGTCTTGATCCGAGAGCGAGGATGCGACTGCGCGCATCGTCTGGAAGTGGCGCTCGCCCTTCTTGTACTCGTGCAGCGCGTTTTCGAGGTATTTCTGGTTCTGCCCGCCGAGCATCGGCACGCGATACACCTCGGGGAAGGCGGTGCGGTAATCGGGAATGCCGTGGCAACC
>JBQCDS010000731.1:0-3666 GCA_051961035.1 Trinickia sp.
GGGCCGTTCTTCGTGATGCCGACCGTGAGTGCGCTCATTTGGAAGAACATGATGCTGCACCCGGTGTACGGCGTGGTGGCGGCCGTCATGCGCTCGCTCGGCATGCAGCCGATCGATTGGTTCGCCACTTACCCGCTTTCGGCCATTGTCGTCATCGTTTCTTGGCAGTGGTTGCCGTTCGCGTTCCTTATCTTGTTCACGGCGATCCAATCGCTCGATGAAGAGCAAAAGGAAGCGGCGCGCATCGACGGCGCCGGAGCGTTCGCCATGTTCTTCTACATTACGTTGCCGCACCTGCGGCGGGCGATTTCCGTCGTCGTGATGATGGAGACCATCTTCTTGCTCTCGATCTTCGCCGAAATCTATACGACGACTTCGGGCGGCCCGGGCGATGCCACGACGATTCTGTCCTATTTGATCTACGCGCTCGGCCTGCAGCAATTCGACGTCGGCCTCGCATCGGCGGGCGGCATTTTAGCCGTGGTGCTCGCGAACGTCGTCGCCTTCTTCCTCGTGCGTATGCTCGCGAAGAATCTGAAAGGGGAGTATGAAGCATGAGCCATCCGACCGTTTCCGCCGCACAACCGTTGCGCACGCAGCGGCTGCCTGGGCTCGATGCGCTCAAGCGTGCGCTTCCGGGCGTGCTTGCCTGGGTGATCGCCCTCGCGCTGTTCTTCCCGATCTTTTGGATGACGATCACGGCATTCAAGACCGAGCGCGATGCCTATTCGATGTCGTTGATTTTCATGCCGACGCTCGACAGCTTCCGGGAAGTGTTCGCGCGCAGTGACTACTTTTTGTTCGCGCGCAATTCGGTGCTGATCTCAGCGGGCGTGACGGTGCTGTGCCTGCTGTTGGCCGTGCCGGCCGCCTATACGATGGCGTTCTTCCCGACGAAACGCACTCAAGGCCTGCTGCTGTGGATGCTTTCCACGAAGATGATGCCGTCGGTCGGCGTGCTCGTGCCGATCTACCTGCTTTGGAAAAACGTGGGGCTGCTCGATACGGTGTCGGGGCTCATCATCGTCTATACGCTGATGAACTTGCCGATCGCCGTCTGGATGGCATTCACGTATTTCAATGAAATCCCGCGTGACATTCTCGAAGCGGGACGTATCGACGGGGCGGCCACCTGGCAGGAGATCGTTTACCTCTTGATGCCGATGGCGTTGCCGGGGCTTGCATCGACGGCCCTGCTGCTCGTGATTCTCTCGTGGAACGAAGCATTCTGGAGCATCAACCTCTCCAGTTCGGGGGCGGCGCCGTTGACGGTGTTCATCGCGTCGTACTCGAGCCCCGAGGGGTTGTTCTGGGCCAAGCTGTCGGCGGCGTCGTTGCTGGCCGTCGCACCGATTCTGCTCTTGGGCTGGCTGTCGCAGAAGCAGCTCGTGCGCGGTCTCACGTTCGGAGCCGTCAAATGACGGGAACGACGAGCGGGCACGGCGAGCCGCTAAGGCGCGACCGTGTACTGATTTGCGATTGCGACGGCGTGCTGATCGACAGCGAAGCGGTGGCGGGCAAAGTGCTCGTGAGCGAGTTGCAAGCGCGCTGGCCGCATGCCGAT
This sequence comes from Trinickia sp., assembly GCA_051961035.1. Taxonomy (GTDB): domain Bacteria; phylum Pseudomonadota; class Gammaproteobacteria; order Burkholderiales; family Burkholderiaceae; genus Trinickia. Next base: position 1,565 of record JBQCDS010000731.1, read on the forward strand.
GTGGAGCCCGTCGTGATGCCGCTGCTCGGCCTGCGCATCGAGCGCGTGCTCGATGCCAGCGCTGCGGCGCTGGGCGAATCGTTGGCGCCGATCGAGATGGATGCCATCCGGCGCAGTGTCGAGGCGGCGGCGCAGCAAGCACCGGTCGTCGCGGGCGTGCAAGCCGCGCTCGAGCGAATCGCGCTGACCAAAGCATGCGCCAGCAACAGTTACACCGCCTATGTCCGCGCCGTGCTCGCGCGTACCGGGCTCGATCGTTTTTTCGGCGATCACGTGTTTTGCGCCGATCGGGTGCCGCGACCGAAGCCGGCGCCCGACATCTATATCGCCGTGGCCGATGCGCTAGGCGTGCCGAGCCGGGCCTGTGTCGTCGTGGAGGACAGCGTGGCGGGCGTCACTGCCGCGAGCGCGGCGGGCATGTTCGTGCTCGGCTTCGCCGGCGGCACGCACGCGGAACATGGGGGGCGTGCCCACGAGGAAGCGCTCGTGCAGGCGGGCGCGCAACGCGTATTCGACGATATGAGCGCGTTGCCCGCGCTCGTCGATCAATGGATGCTTGATGCCGCCGATGTGGCGAGCACGGCGATGAATGGGAAAGGAGACGCATCATGGCAAGCTTGACGCTGCGTGGTATCGCAAAACGTTATGAAGAGCACGAGGTATTGCGCAACGTGAACCTCGACATCGCCGACGGTGAATTCGTCGTCTTCGTCGGGCCGAGCGGATGCGGCAAGTCGACGCTGCTGCGGATGATCGCGGGGCTCGAATCCATCAGCGGCGGCGAGTTGCTGATCGACGCGGCGCGCGTGAACGACGTGCCGCCGGCCAAGCGCGGCATTGCCATGGTGTTCCAGTCGTACGCGCTTTATCCGCACATGTCGCTCTACGACAACATGGCGTTCGGCCTCAAGCTAGCCGGCGCGAAGAAGCCCGAGATCGACGAAGCCGTGCGCAATGCGGCGAAGATCTTGCACATCGATCACTTGCTCGATCGCAAGCCCAAGCAGCTTTCGGGCGGGCAGCGCCAACGCGTGGCGATCGGGCGCGCGATTACGCGCAAACCGAAGGTGTTTTTGTTCGACGAGCCGCTGTCCAATCTCGATGCGGCATTGCGCGTGAAGATGCGGCTCGAGTTCGCACGGCTGCATGACGAGCTGAAGACGACCATGATTTACGTGACGCACGATCAAGTGGAAGCGATGACGCTTGCCGATAAGATCGTCGTGATGTCGGCGGGCAACGTCGAGCAAGTCGGCAGTCCTAACCGTCTTTATCATGCACCGGCGAATCGGTTCGTCGCCGGATTCATCGGATCGCCGAAGATGAACTTTCTCGATGGGGTCGTCGAGCTCGTCGCCGGCGATGGCGTACTCGTGCGCTACGCCACCGGGGAGATGCAGCGTGTGGCGGTGGAGACGCGCGGCACGGCGGGATCGGGCGCGCGTGCGCTCGAGCACGGCGCGCGCGTGACGGTCGGCATTCGGCCCGAGCATTTGCATGCTCGGCCGAGCGCATCGGCGGGCGGGGCGGCCGAGCAAGGCGTCGTGGCGCGCACGACGACGGTCGAATCGCTTGGCGATGCCGCTTACCTGTACGCTGAGGCTCCGGCGGCGCCAGACGGCTTGATTGCGCGCATTCCTCCGATCGAGCGGCACGAGCGCGGCGAATCGCTCACGCTCGGCGCGGATCCCGAGCATTGCCACTTGTTCGACGACGAAGGGCGCGCTTACGAGCGCAAGATCGTGGAGGTTTTGTCGGCGGCTTGAGTTGCGTTTGCGCAGGGCGGGCTCGTGCGCGCGCGCTCTGCATCCATGACGCGTGCCGGCGCCCGGGCCGTCACGCGTGCCGACGCTGATGCGCCAGCATATAGGCGCGCAAGAGCTTGTTGATGCGCGTCTGGTAGCCGTGACCTTGCGCCTTGAACCAGTTCACGACATCGACGTCGAGCCGCATGGTTACCGCCTGCTTCGGCGGAACGTGCAACTGCGCCTGCGCAAAAAAATCCTCGCCCAGTTCGGGGATATCGCCTGTATCGATCTGCTCGTCCTTGAGCTGGTTCAATCGGTCCCAATCAGTTTTTGACGCTTTGCTCATATCGTTTC
>JBQCDS010000732.1:0-5637 GCA_051961035.1 Trinickia sp.
AACGCAAGCGCCGTGCCGCGCCAGCGCGCGGCACGCGCCTCGAACGGGCCGCCAAGGACGCATGAAACTATTCACGAAGGGGCTGCTGCTGATCGCACTGCCGCGCTTGGTCGAGCTCGCGCTCGTCGGCATGTTGTCGAAGACACAGGAGCAGGCGACGCAGGCGGCGCAATGGGCGTCGCACAGCAAGCAGGTGCTTTACCAGGCATCGGTCATCGTCGATCCGCTGCTACGCGAGGCTGCGCGGGTGCGCGCCGGCGTCATTCTGGGCGATGCCACCTTCATCGATCGGCAAGTGGTATGGGTCGATCTCGGCGATCGTCTTTCGCGGCTCGAGAAACTCGTGGCGGACGATCCTCTCCAAGTGGAACGTGTACGGCGCATGCGCGAAGCGATCAATGCGTATCGCGCAAGGATCGATCAGGTTTATGCCGCGATACGAGATGGCGAGCATGTGCAATTTACGGCGTTCGCCAGCGCACCGTTGCCGCCGGAAATAGTCACGTTTCGCGATGAACTGAGCGCATTCGTTTCCGACGAATCGCGGCTCGATACGGAACGCAGCGCGCAGTTGGCCGCAACGCGCGCACAGCAGCGATACGCGTTGATCGCCGCGATCGCGGGCTCCATGCTGATCTGGGCAATCGCCGCGCTCGCATTCGCGGGCAACATCGGGCGGCGCTTGCGCACGCTGACCGCCGATGCGCAACGGCTCGGCCGCGCGCAGGCGCTTGGCGCGCCACTGGCCGGCAACGACGAACTGGCCGAACTCGATGCGGCCCTGCACCGGACGAGCGTCTTGCTGACCGAGTCCGAGCATGACCAAGGCGCGTTGCAGGCGACGCTCGAAGCGCGCGCGCAGGAACTGACACAAGTCAACGATAATTTGCGTCAGCAAAAGCAGGACAACGATATGTTCATCTACAGCGTGTCGCACGATCTACGATCGCCGCTCGTGAACCTGCAAGGGTTCTCGCGCGAACTGCAAGTATCGTGCGACGAACTACGTACGATGCTCGACGCGGCGCGCCTGCCCGACGCCGAGCGCACGCGCATTACCCGCGTGCTCGACGGGAACTTGAGCGAAGCCTTGCACTATTTGCGCACCGCCGTGGCGCGTTCCGCTTCGATCATCGATGCGTTACTGCGCATTTCGCGCGCGGGCAGGCTCGAATACCAGTGGCAACGCGTGAGCGTCGCGCGGGCGGTGGCGCGCGTCGTGGAATCGCTGCATCAGGCGATCGTCGAACGCGGCGTCGGCGTATCGGTCGGAGAATTGCCGCCCGTCTGGGGCGATCCCACCGCGATCGAGCAGATCTTCGCGAATCTCATCGGTAATGCCGTGAACTACCTCGATCCGTCGCGCGCGGGCCGCATCGAGATCGGGACGCTCGAACAACCGCCGCGAGAAAACGGCGAGCGAGCGCCTAGAATGCGTACTTACTATGTGCGCGACAATGGGCTCGGGATTCCCGATGCTTGCATGCCGAAGATGTTCAGTGCATTTCAACGGCTGCATGGCGATCGTGCAAAGGGCGACGGGATTGGTCTCGCGCTCGTGCGACGGGTAACCGAACGGCATGGCGGGCGCGCGTGGGTCGAATCGCAGGAAGGCGCCGGTTCGACGTTTTACGTGACCCTTCCCGAACAGCCGTTGCGCACTTGACGTACGAGGCATCGCACAGAATGAACCTATAACCGTATGACCGACGTATCTCGCCAGGAGAGCGCCCGCGTGCTCGTCGTCGATGACGACGAGGGTATCTTGCGGCTCGCGCGCAAGTCGCTCGAGCGCGCAGGCTGCCGCGTCTTCGCTTATTCGAGCGCAAAGGTGGCGCACGCGCGGCTCGCGGCCGACGCGCCCGACTTGCTCGTGCTCGACTATCAACTCGATGCCGCCGATACGGGGCTCGACTTTTTCCGGCGCTTGCGCGCGGAAGGCACCGTGCTGCCTGCCATCTTGGTGACGGGCTTCACGGACGAATCGCGCGTAATCGAAGCGCTGCGAGCGGGTATGTCGGATGTCGTGCCGAAATCGGAAGGCTATCTCGAGTACCTGCCGGAGGCCGTCGAGCGCGTGTTGGCGCAAGTTCGATTGCAGCGTGCATCTGACGAGGCGCTGCTGCTGCGCGATCGCGAGGCCCATTACCGGAGTCTGTCGGAGGGGCTGCCGCATCTCGTCTTCACGAGCAATGCGCAGGGCGAGTGCGATTTCCTTTCGAAGCAATGGTATGCCTACACCGGGCTCGATGAAGCGGCGTCGCGCGGGGTGGGCTGGCTCTCCGCCGTGCATCCCGACGATCGCGATGCACTGCGCCAATCGTGGCTCACCGCGGTGCGCGGCGCCGCACGCGCGGATTATCGGCAGGAATTGCGCTTGCGTGCGGCTGACGGCTCCTATCGCTGGTTCGACATGCGTATCACCGATGTGCGCGACGCGAACGGCCGCGTCACCAAATGGTTCGGAAGCTGTACGGACATCCAATCGCAACGCGAGGCCACGGAGGAGCGCGAACGGCTGCTCGCGGCCGAGCAATCCGCGCGCCACACGGCCGAGGAGGCGAACCGCGCGAAGGACCGCTTCCTGGCCATGCTCTCGCACGAACTGCGCACGCCGCTCACGCCCGTGCTGGCGGGCACGCGCGTGCTCGAGACGATGCCGGAGCTACCGGCAGCCGCGCAGTCGTCCGTGAAGATGATCCGGCGCAACATCGAACTCGAGGCACGGCTCATCGACGACTTGCTCGACTTGACGCGCGTGGCCAACGGCAAGCTTCGCCTCGCGCTCGAGACGGTCGACGTGCACGACGTCGTGGACAGCGTGCTTGATCTGTTCAGAGCGGAAATGCAAGTGAAGGCGCTCGACGTGCATGTGGAAAAGCGCGCGGAACACCACTATGTACTTGCGGACCCGGCCCGGCTGCAACAGATGCTATGGAACTTGGTGCGCAACGCCGCGAAGTTCACGCCCGACGGGGGCCATATCTACGTGCGTACGCGCGACGCCCGCATGCGCATCGAGATCGAGATCGAAGATACCGGCATCGGCATCGCATCCGAGCAGATCGGCAAGCTGTTCAACGCGTTCGAACAGGGCAGCCAGCGGATGACCCAGCAGTTCGGCGGCCTGGGCTTAGGGCTTGCGATCACGAAGGCGTTGACCGATGCGCATGGCGGCACCGTCAGTGCGCGCAGCCCCGGGCCGCATTGCGGGGCAACCTTCACGATCGCGCTGCCGATCACCGCCGTACCCGCGCAAGAGCCGCTGCCCGCGAATTCCGCGGTGGCCGAGGCCGACGAGCGGATCTCGATCTTGCTCGTCGAGGATCACATGGACACGGCCGATGTCATGGCGCATCTGATGCGCTCGCTCGGGCACGACGTGGCCGTCGCGGGATCGGTGGCCGAGGCGCTGGCGGCGACGCATGCGGGCACATTCGATTTGATCGTCAGCGATGTCGGCTTGCCCGACGGCACAGGCCTCGATTTCGTGAGCAATGTGCGCAAGCATTCGCAGGTGCCGGCGATCGCCTTGACCGGATACGGCTCCGATGAAGACGTTCGGCGCTGCTTGGCCGCGGGCTTCACGGCGCATCTCACCAAGCCTGTGAATTTCTCGCAACTCGAAGTGCTGATCCAGCGCGCGGCCGAGGCCAAAACGCACGGTCGCGCGAGCGCGCCCTAACGCGCGGGCCGTTCGGGCCGCGCGCGCACCGCGCGTTCAGCGCGTGGGGTGGTGTGTAGCGTTCGTTTAGCGCTGCTTGAGCGCATCGCGGATTTCCCGCAGCAGCAGGACGTCCTCGGGCGGGGCCGGCGGCTCGGCCGGCGTGGCTTGCGGCTCCGGCCTGCGCAGCGAGTTCATAAACTTGACGAGCGCGAACACGATCAGCGCCAGGATCGCGAAATTGATGACCGCCGTAATGAACGAGCCGTAGCCGAACACGGCCACGCCGGCGGTTTGCAAATCCTTGTACGAACCGGGATTGCCCTTGAATGTGGCGGGGATATCTCCAAGCCGAATGAACATGTTCGAGAAGTCGAGGCCGCCTGTGGCGGTGCCCACGACCGGCATGATGAGATCCTTGACGACCGAGTTGACGATCGTCGAGAACGCGCCGCCGATAATGACGCCGACGGCCAGATCCATCACGTTGCCCTTGACGGCGAATTCCCTGAATTCCTTCGCGATGCCCATATTCTTTTTCCTCCTGGCTGGACGGGGGATGGGAGTCGCATGCTCGCGCAAGCCGCATGCCGCATGACAAACGCGGTCATGATAGCGAACGGCTCATCGCTGCGGGCAATTTTCGCGCAAAAATGGACCGTCAGCTTCGATAGGCGAGTCGCAAGCCGCCCCAATGCCGGCCGTTCACGTAGATCGGCGCGGAAGCGTCCTTCATCATCGCGAAGGCGCCGCCGCCCATGTCGCGCCGATACGTTTGCAGCAGGAACGGCTTGGTGTGGGTCGCGGACGCCAGCCCCGTACGATCGTTGAAGATGCGCCGGTTTCGGCAGTGGGCTGCGTTCCAGAGCGAGTCGCCCGCTCGCTGAGGCTGCGAGAACTTGCGATTGTGGGTCGGCAGATAGCCGCGCACGTCCACGGCCGCGCAAAATGCGACGCGTTCGTCCAGCGCGAGCAGCGGCTCCTGAATGTCGGGCAACACGCGATCGGTGAATGCCGTGAATTGCGTCATGAATTGCGGCGGTTCGGTGCCGGGGACCGGGACATAGTGCGCGTCGAATAGGGCGGCCTCGGTGATTTCGCCACGCGCCACGGCTTGTTCGAAGCGCTTACCGATTAACGCGGCTGTGCGCTCGACGGCTTCGATGAAGCGCGAGTCGGGCGTTTGAATGCCGGTGGCGGCGGTGAGCTCGATCAGCGTTTCGGAGACAGACAGCAGGCTCGCGAGACGATTTTTGGCTTGCAGAAAGTTGGCGCTCGAATGCTCGACGCCGCTCGCCATGTCGCCCACTTGTTCCTCCAGGCGATGGCACTGCGTTTCGATGTCGCCCGTCAGCGTCGCGATTTGCTCGGCTTCCTCATGCAATTGGTTGATTGCCGTACCCGTCGATTCGACGATGCCGCCGATCGTCGCCGAGCCCTCCTTGACGCGATGCGCGCGCGCCGTATTTTCGGCGCCGTCGGCGATGAGCTGCTCAGTCTGCTGGGTCAGCCGCGCGAGCGTCGCTTCGATTTGCGCGGTGGCATGCGCGGTCTTGCTGGAGAGGTTCTTGACTTCGGCCGCCACGACCGCGAAGCTCTTGCCCGATTCGCCCGCGCGGGCCGCCTCGATCGCCGCGTTGATCGCCAGCAGATGCGTTTGGCGCGCAATCAGCGAGATTTCCTCCGAGACAGTGCTCACGTGATCGAGCGCTTCGCGCAGCGCTTCCATTTGCGCGGCGATGCCGGTCACGCCTTCGACCAGGCCATGGATGTCCGCCAGCGACGCATCGAGCGTTTGCCGCGAGTGCTCCACCGCGCTCGACGCTTCGCTGCTGACGAGCCGCACCTGCCGCGCGGCCTCGGCGATCCGATGATTGCCTTGTATGGTGACCGCCGCCGACTCGCGCAGCAACCGACACACATGCGCATGCTGCGCCACTCGGCTCGCGACTTCCTCCACATGTCCCGAAACG
>JBQCDS010000733.1:0-14079 GCA_051961035.1 Trinickia sp.
CGATTCTGCGCAACGCCGATCAAATGTCGCTCGCCGATATCGAAAAGAAGATCGCCGAGTTCGGTCAAAAGGCAAAGGACGGCAAGCTGTCGATCGAGGAAATGACGGGCGGTACGTTCTCGATCTCGAACGGCGGTGTGTTCGGCTCGATGCTCTCGACACCGATCATCAACCCGCCGCAGTCGGCCATCCTCGGCGTGCATGCGACGAAGGAGCGCGCCGTCGTCGAAAACGGCCAGATCGTCATCCGCCCGATGAACTATCTCGCGCTGTCGTACGACCACCGGATCATCGACGGCCGCGAAGCCGTGCTGTCGCTCGTCGCCATGAAGGACGCGCTCGAAGATCCGGCTCGCCTGCTGCTCGACCTGTAATGTTCGTTCGCGCTCGCTCGCCGGCTTGAGTGCCGGGCGAGCGCATTGCTTCCCGCATTGACCGAAATCGCGGCGGCGCCCCTGACGCATCGCGCGCCGCCGCGCAATTCAAAAGGATTGTCATGTCCAAGGAATTTGACGTCGTCGTGATCGGCGCGGGCCCGGGCGGCTACGTCGCCGCGATCCGTGCCGCGCAACTCGGCAAGACCGTCGCCTGTATCGAAAAATGGAAGAACCCGGCCGGCACGCTCAAGCTCGGCGGCACCTGCTTGAACGTCGGCTGCATTCCGTCGAAGGCGCTGCTGGCTTCGTCGGAAGAGTTCGAAAACGCGTCGCATCACCTCGACGTGCACGGCATCAGCGTCGGCGACGTGAAGATGGATGTCACGAAGATGATGGCGCGCAAGGATGGCATCGTCGAAAAGATGACCGGCGGCATCGAGTTCCTGTTCAAGAAGAACAAGATCACGTGGCTCAAGGGTCATGGCAAGTTCGTCGGCAAGAACGACGGCGGCGTGCAGATCGAAGTGAGCGGCGAGGGCGAGACCGAAGTGGTCTCGGCCAAGAACGTCATCATCGCGACGGGCTCGAAGGCGCGTCATCTGCCGAATATCCCCGTCGACAACAAGATCGTTGCCGACAACGAAGGCGCGCTCGCCTTCGAGGCGGTGCCGAAAAAGCTCGCCGTCATCGGCGCGGGCGTGATCGGCCTCGAACTCGGTTCGGTATGGCGCCGCCTGGGTGCGGACGTCACGGTGCTCGAAGCACTGCCCGCGTTCCTCGGTGCGGCCGACGAAGCATTGGCCAAGGAAGCGGCGAAGCTCTTCAAGAAGCAAGGGCTCGACATTCATCTCGGCGTGAACATCGGCGAAGTGAAGGCATCGAGCGACGGCGTATCGATCGCCTACACGGACAAGGACGGCAACGCGCAAAGCTTGCAAGCCGATCGCCTGATCGTGTCGGTCGGCCGCGTGCCCAACACGGACAATCTCGGCCTCGAATCGATCGGGCTGAAGGCGAACGAGCGCGGCTTCATCGACGTCGACGATCACTGCCGTACGAGCGTGCCGAACGTCTACGCGATCGGCGATGTCGTGCGTGGCCCGATGCTCGCGCACAAGGCCGAGGACGAAGGGGTGCTCGTGGCCGAAGTGATCGACGGACAAAAGCCGCACATCGACTACAACTGCATTCCGTGGGTCATCTACACCGAACCGGAAATCGCTTGGGTGGGCAAGACGGAGCAGCAGTTGAAAGCCGAAGGCCGCGAAATCAAGAAGGGGCAGTTTCCGTTCTCGATCAACGGTCGCGCGCTCGGTATCGCGAAGTCGGACGGCTTCGTCAAGATGATCGCCGATGCGAAGACGGACGAATTGCTCGGCGTACACATCATCGCGGCGAACGCATCGGATTTGATCGCCGAAGCCGTGGTGGCGATGGAGTTCAAGGCTGCGTCGGAAGATATCGGCCGCATCTGCCATCCGCACCCGTCGTTGTCCGAAGTGATGCGCGAAGCGGCGCTCGACGTCGACAAACGCTCGCTCAATAAGTAACGCGCTCGCTTAAGGCCGCAGACTCACCCGGCCGGACGCGAGACGCCACGATGAAGGCGGGCAGGGATTCTCCCTCCCGCCTTCGTCTTTTTGTATTTGCACGATGAACGTCATCGAATACTACGAGCACGAACTCGTGACGCGCGGGTATACGTCGGATGCGGCGCAACGCGCGGCGGTCGATCGTCTGCAGGCATGCTACGAAGAATGGGTTGCCTACAAAGCGCGCCGCTCGAATGCCCTGCGCAAGTTGATCATCCATCCGCAATTGCCGCGCGGCGTTTATATGTGGGGTGGCGTGGGGCGCGGCAAGAGCTTTTTGATGGACAGCTTTTACGCCGTCGTGCCCGTGCAGCGCAAGACGCGCATCCACTTTCACGAATTCATGCGCGAAGTGCACCGCGTACTCGAGGAATTGAAGGGCCAGGCGGACCCGCTCGATGAACTCGCACGGCGCATGGCCAAACGCTATCGGCTGATCTGCTTCGACGAATTTCATGTTTCCGACATCGCGGACGCGATGATTTTGTACCGGCTGCTCGATCGGCTCTTCACGAACGGCGTGCAGTTCGTCATGACGTCCAACTACGATCCGGACACGCTCTATCCGGACGGTTTGCACCGCGATCGCTTGCTGCCGGCGATCGAGCTCCTCAAGTCCAATCTCGACGTCATGAACGTCGATGCCGGGATCGATTACCGGCAGCGTACGCTGGCGCAGGTCAGCGTCTATCACACGCCGCTTGGTGCGCAGGCCGATCGCGCGTTGCGCGAGGCGTATTCGCAATTGACCGCGGTGCCCGATGAAAGCCCGATTCTTCACATCGAGAAGCGCGAACTGAAGGCGCTGCGCCGCGCCGATGGCGTCGTCTGGTTCGATTTCGCGACGCTGTGCGGCGGGCCGCGCTCGCAAAACGACTATCTGGAACTGGCGACGCGGTTTCATACCGTGATTCTTTCGGACGTACCGGTCATGTCGCCACGCATGGCGTCGGAGGCGCGCCGCTTCACGTGGCTCGTCGACGTCTTTTACGACCACAAGGTCAAACTTTTGATGTCGGCGGCGGTGCGCGCGGAAGAGTTGTATGTCGAAGGGCCGATGGCGAACGAATTTAGCCGGACGGTGTCGCGCCTCGTCGAAATGCAGTCGAAGGAATATTTGGAAACACCGCGCAGAATCGTCGACGCGTCGCTGACCTAGCCGCGTCCGGTCGTGATCGAGCGATGCATTTTCGGAGTTTTCTGATATGCATCGTTCTTCTCGGAGCATATCGTGCCTCTTCCCGTTTTTGAGAAGGAGGCGCGGATGACCCCGTATAGCGACATGACGGACGAACAATGGCAACGCATCGTGCCGCTCTTCCCCGAACTTTCCCCACGAGGGCGAGTTCGAGGGCGCCCTTTGACCGATACGCGTGCCGTACTCAACGGCGTGCTATGGGTGATCTACAGTAACGCGGCGTGGGCTTCGATTCCGAAGCGCTACCCGGCCTATCAAACCTGCCATCGGCGTTTTTCCGCGTGGTACGCGTCGGGCATCTTCGCGAAGGTGCTGACGCGTTTGTACGGCGAGGCCGGCGTGGCGTTATTCGAATCGATGAAGGCGCGCATGCGCGAGAAAAAGCCGGCCAAGCCGCGTAAGTCCACTCCGCCGCCCTTCGTGACGGTCAATCTGCCGAAACTGACTTACCTCGCTTCGTTGCGTCGCGCTGCATAACGATCAGCGGATGCGGCCGGTGTTCCGCGCCGGCCGTCCCGTCAGTTCAATTGCTCGTTTGCGCTGCGGCGTCTTGGCGGATCCAAGTTTGCGAGCGGCCGAGCAGCGAGATGCCGATGTAGCCGCGCACGACGAGCTTGCGGCCGCCGTCCTCGAGATGCATGTTGCACTTGTAGACTTTCCCGTTCTCGGGATCGAGGATGTTGCCGCCATCCCACTTGTCGCCGTCGCGCTTCATGCTTTTGATGATGGTCATGCCGATGATTGGCTTGTCCTTGCGCTCGTCGGTGCAGGCGGTGCACAGCTTGCCCGGCTTTTCGTTCGGGTCGAGTCCCTTGACCACCTTGCCGCTGAGCGCGCCGTCATCGCCTTGCGATATTTGCACGAGCGCCTTCGGCTGATGCGTGTTGTCGTCGATCGTCTGCCATACGCCGACGGGCGTTTCCGTCCCTTGCGCGAATGCGCCGGCGACAACGGCCAGCAAGGCGCCTGCTATCGCGGCGCGCCGTGCGGTCGTTTTGACGGATTGCGAGAAGTGCGTCACGTCTTCCTCCTGTTGATGAATCGTCTGTCGCTCGTTGCGCGATCGCATCGCGTCTTCGATGAAGCCACCGAGGATACGCGCGAACGACACCGCGGAAGTTGATAGTGGTAGCTCTAATCGGAACGCAGGTGCTGCGCCGCCCGACAGCGCGCCGAACGTGCGAGAAAATGCGGAAGAACCCCGATATCGGATGAGGAGCCCGAAACGCGAGAAACTGAGTGATAATGTCGCGTTTGAGTCAAGTTGTTTCAAAAACTAGAACTATTCGCGCAGGAAACGATCATGGACCAGTATTCGCGTATGCGGGGGACGGCGCTTGCCGCGCTTATCGCAATCGGGGGATTGAGTATCGAAGGCTGTGCCACGGCGCAGTCCGCCACGAATGCCGTGCCGGCAGCCTCGGCGCCGGTGGTGGCGTCCGCACCGGCGGCGCCTTACACACCGGTTGCCGCTGCGCCGGTCATCGCCGCTTCGCCGGCCATGTCGACATCGATGGCGAGCCCTGCCTCAGCCGCAGCCACGTCATCCGCGCAATCGGAAGCGGCACCGGCGCCTGACGAGGCGACGGATGCGCAGGGCGATGTTGCTGAACTGCAACGGCTGATGCGCGGCAACGAGCTTTCGGAACTGCGCACGGCTTACAACGGCACCTATGGCGCAAGCCTGCTGCTGCGTGGGAAGGACATGACCTACTACGCCGTGCTCTTTCAGCAGAAGAACTTCTGGCGCGTGATCAAAACGACGAACGAAGATCACGCGGAAGCGGTGTATGCCGACTTCGTGCGCCGCAGTGCGCAACTCGCGGATGTCGAGATCAAGCGTACGGTGCTCGCGGCTCAGAAGGTTTATACGGAACGGTTGCTGGCCGACGCGCAAGCGCGGGCCGACCGCCTGCAAGCTGACCTGGAAGTTGCGCGCAAGCAGCAGGCCCTGGTGGCGAGCCGCCAGAAGCAAGCGCGAGACGAAGCCGCTTCGCTGCAAACTCAAAAGCTGGCGGCGCAAGAACAGCTGGACGCGATGCAGCGGCAAATTCATTTGCTGCAACGTGAAACGGAGCTGGGCTTGCCCGCCGCGCACCCGCATGGGAAATGGCATCGCCGCAAGCCTTGACGGCTTCGCATCAATTGCGCGAGCGTGGAGTGCCAGCAGTGCCTGCAGTGCCTGCATGAGCGCATTCGCTCGACAACGAATCCGCCTTCCGCTGCCGGCTGAGGGCGGATTCGTCTTACTGATAGCAAGGAGACTCGGGATGTCGTTTGCTGAAACAGGGGCAACGCCGTATTACGCCGTGATCTTTACGTCGGTTCGCACGGAAGGCGACAACGGTTACGGCAAGATGAGCGAACTGATGGAGCAGGCCGCGCGCAAGCAACCGGGCTTTCTTGGCGTCGAATCGGCGCGCGAAGGGATCGGCATCACCGTTTCCTACTGGCGGGACTTGGAATCGATCGCAGCTTGGAAGGCGGACGCGACGCACATGATTGCGCAGCAACTCGGTCGCGACAAATGGTACGAGCAATACGTCACACGCGTGTGCAAGGTCGAGCGCGATTACACGTTCACGCGAAGCTGAGCCGAAGAAACGCGCACCGTTGCGGCCGGCTTAGCCGCAACGGTGCGCGCCGCACGGCGCGCCTAAGTGTCAATCTTCGTGGCGCTCGGGGCCATTGTTGGGTTCAGTGGGCGAGTTGTTTTGCAGCGTGCTGAAGGGGCGCCGCCGGCGCGTAACGACGACAGGCCCTTCCGACGAACGATGCTCGGAAGCCGGCGAGGAGCCGTAGCCCTCCCTCGGCTCCCGAGGTTCGCGCGGCTCCCTGGGTTCGCGACTTTCCCGGCCCTCGCGCGGGCCGTGCCGTTCGCCGTAACCGCCGGTGCGCGGGCCACGCGGGCCGGGCCGCGTGCCCGTGTCGAGTTGAATCGTCGAGATGGCGCGCTTGTAAATGCCTTGCAGCCCGACAGGCGTGCGCAGCATAACGAGATACTGATCGAACGATTCGATGCACCCGGTCAGGCGGATACCGTTGACGAGATAGATCTCGACGCGCTTGCGCTCTTTGCGCGCGGCGTTCATGAAGTCGTTCTGCGGATGCGATTCGGACGGATTCGGCATTGCTGGTACAGCAGCGTGGGCTGCTCCACGGTTGGTTGGTGGCTGCGCGAGACAATACGCGCTCGATTGGGCGGAATTTTACCCCGGGCGCGAGAGGTGCGTATCGATTTGGCGAAGATAGCCTGTATCCGCGCGCCGCAAAGTCCTTTTTCGACGATATTTCGCACCGCGGGTGTGCAAGGCGCATTCGGGCGCTGCGCAAAGCGGCGCGAATCAAGCCTGTTTCTTTGATGCCGTGTTGTCGATGCCTATCATGAAGGGGCGAATTTCGATTCAAGCCGGACGATAGCCGAATGACGAACGTGCGCCCCCCCGACGTGTCCGAAACGCGCTTTTTGCAAGCGCTGCGCGAACTGGCGTCGATCGTCGGTGCCGCGAACGTACTGACGTCGGCCGACCGCCTGCGCGACTATGCAGATCCCTTCACACCGCAGCCGCTGGCGCAGTCTTTCGCTGCGAGCGCGGTGGTATTGCCGGCCACGATCGACGAAATGCGCGAAGTGCTGAATATCGCGCGCGCCTATCGGTTGCCGCTATGGCCCGTCTCCACGGGGCGAAACTTCGCATACGGCGGCGCGGCCCCTCGTTTGACGGGTTCGGTCGTGCTCGATTTGCAGCGCATGAATCGAATTCTCGAAGTGGATGAGACATTGGCGTATGCGCTGGTGGAACCCGGCGTCACCTATTTCGATCTTCACGCGCATTTGCGCCGAAGCGGCTCGAGTTTGTGGATCGACCCGCCTGCCGCGGGCTGGGGCAGTGTCGTGGGCAATACGCTCGAGCGCGGGTTCGGATATACCGCCTCTGGGGATCACGCAGCGAATCAGTGCGGGATGGAGGTCATGCTCGCGAACGGCGAGCTGGTGCGCACGGGCATGGGGGCGATTGAAATCGGGCGGGCATGGCAACTGTACAAGGCTGGGTTCGGACCTTCCTTCGACACCATGTTCATGCAATCGAACTTCGGCATCGTCACGAAGCTGGGGCTGTGGCTGATGCCGCGGCCCGACGCGTATCTCATCGCACACATCAAGCTGCCGCGCGAAGCCGATTTGGAAGCGGCCGTCGAAACGTTAAGGCCGCTCAAGCTCAACGAAACCGTGCGCAACCATGCCGTCATCGAAGGGGCGATACGCCATGCGGCCGGGGTGTCGTCTCGCAGCGATTGGTACGACGGTGCGGGCCCGCTGCCGGATACGGTCGTCGATGAAATCGTGAGGCGCCTCGCCATCGGGCGCTGGAACGTTCACTTCGCGATTTACGGCGGGTCGGAACTGGTCGCGCTGCGTTATGCCGAGGCTCGGCGCGCGTTCGCCCGCGTGCCCGGTGCGCGAATCGAAGCGAACCGCTATGCGCTCGATACGGAGCCGACGAGCGGGGGCGAACGCAATATGGCGGGCATCCCCGCGATGAGCGCGTTTCGGATGCTCGACTGGCGCGGTGGCGCCGGGGCGCATGTCGACTTTTCGCCGATCTGTCCGTTCACGGGCCGCGACGCCATGCGTCAATACCGGGTCGCGAAGGCACGCTTGGCGGAATACGGCTTCGACTATTACGGCGGGTTCACGGCCGGCGAGCGGCATTTGCATCACATCGTGGCGACGATCTTCGATCGCGACGACCCGCAGCAGACCGACGCGGCGGCCAGCGTGCAACGCGTGTTGATGAGCGACGCGCGCGCGGAGGGTTACGGCGTCTATCGGACGCATCTCGCGACGATGGATTTCGCCGCCTCGCAATACGATTTCAACGACGGCGCGCTGCTGCGCATGTCCGAGACGATCAAAGACGCGCTCGACCCCGACGGTATCCTGGCGCCGGGAAAATCCGGGATTTGGCCGCGCGTTTGGCGTGGCAGGCGCGGGGATATCTAAAGCGGCGTTCGCGGCAAGGAGTTCGATGATGGATCGTCGCAGTTTCGTCACCACGAGCTTGGGCGCGGCCGCGTTCGGCTGCGCTATGCCGTGGCTCAAATGCTATGGTGTCCTAAACGATTCGCACGGAAGCGTCCTCGTTCTGCTCGATTCGACGTTGGCCGCGAGTTGCGCTTACGCCTCGATGGCCAACGAGCAGAGCGTGCGTCGGATCGAAGTCGGCACCGATGTCGGATGGGTATGGCACCGGCGATTGCGCGATTGGCCCGGCGCGATACGCGGCGTACTGCGGCCATCGGATTGCTTCGTTCTCCGACGTTTTTCGAGTGCCGACGGTCGTGCGTTCGGTTCCGAGAAAATAGACGCGAGGGCGATCGCGTTCGAGATCGGCGGCCTTTCGTTTGCGCCTCGAAAATCGGCGAATGGGTACGCCGTCGCAAATCGAATCGATTAGTTTCGATCGACGCCGGTCGACATATCAGCGGGCGTTGCGGCACCCGTCTTCGATTCATCCTCGCGGCGCGCAGAACGCCCTGCCTGTTCGCCGTGCCATTGCGCCGAGCGGTCGAAATCAGCGGGAAAGTCGTCGACGCTGACGAACGAGGCGCCGTCGTGCGCAAAGCGCATGAGCAGATCGCATTCTGCGCGGTCGATCCACCCGCGCTCTTCGGCAAGACGCGCCCAGGCGGGCAGCTCAGCCAAGCTTTGCGGCATCGGGTGAGCACGGCCCGCGCGCACGGCCTCGCGCAGCTTCGCTTCGATCTGCGCCACGGGCTCGCAAAGCGCGAGCAACCGCTCGCCGCAGGCGATCGGATCGGCGCAATCAGCTTGGACAGGCACATACGAATCGGCGAGCAGACGATCGCGTGCGCCACATGGCGTTTGAACGAGCAGCGCGATCGTGCTGACGAGCCCATCAGAGGGCGGCCGACGACGCAAGCCGAGTGGAAAGGCGAGGGCACGCAGGACAGCCGCGAGGAACCGATTCGGACAGTTCGCGAAGAGTCCTTCGAATGCCTGCGCGGACGCGAACAACGCATCTTGCACGCCCCAGCGGACGAACGGTAGGTCCTCGGCATGCGCGCCGTCATCTTCGAAGCGCTTGAGCGTGGCCGACATCATCACGAGGTGCGAGAGCACATCGCCCAAGCGCGCCGACAGCCGCTCGCGCCGCTTCAAAGCGCCGCCGAGCAGCAGCATCGACGCATCGGCGACGAACGCGAATGCGATACACAGCCGCGTAGCGGCGCGATAGTCGTTTGCCAACACGGCGTTAGCGGCTGAAGCCTTGCGCAGAAAGACACCGCACGTCACACCGTGGACGACGCTGCGCAAGGCATTCGATGCGAGAAACGCGGCATGACGGAACAACGCATGATCGAACGCGATCGAGGATCGCTCGTCGTCGCCATCGCGCGCGGCCGTCATTTCCTTGAGCAGATACGGGTGGCATCGAATCGAGCCTTGCCCGAAGATGATCAGCGAGCGCGTGAGGATGTTGGCGCCTTCGACCGTGATCGAGATCGGCAACTGTTGATAGGCGCGAGCGAGGAAATTGGATGGGCCCATGCAAATGCCCTTGCCGCCCACGATGTCCATCGCGTCGTTGACGACATGTCGCGCGCGCTCCGTCACATGATATTTGGCGATCGCGGACAGCACGGCGGGCTTCTCGCCAAGATCGACGGCTTGCGCGCAAAGCCGCCGCATCGCGTCCATGACATACAGATTCCCGGCCATGCGGCCGAGCGCTTCGTGAATGCCTTCGAATTTGCCGATCGGCGTCCTGAACTGGCGGCGCAGCGCGGCATAGGCGCTCGTGCCGCGAACGGCCAGCTTAGCGGTGCCGACGCTCGCCGAGGGCAACGAAATCGCACGCCCCGCCGCAAGGCATTCCATCAACATGCGCCAACCGTTGCCGACTTGCGCCGGGCCGCCAATGACCCAATCGATCGGGATGAAGACATCCTTGCCCGAGTTCGGGCCGTTTTGGAAGACGGCGTTCAACGGCCAATGCCGGCGGCCGATCGATACCCCCGGATGCGACGTGGGAATCAATGCGCACGTAATGCCGGGTTCGTCATTGCCGCCGAGCAAGCGATCGGGATCGCGCACCCGAAAGGCGAGGCCGAGTACCGTGGCAATGGGGCCGAGCGTGATATAGCGCTTGTCCCACGTCACACTGAAGCCCAACGTTTCGCGGCCTTCGTGGGTGCCTTTGCAGGCGATGCCCACATCGGGAATGGCCGCTGCATCGGAGCCTGCGTACGGGCTTGTCAAGGCGAAGCAGGGAATGTCCTCGCCGCGCGCGAGACGCGGCAGATAGTGCGACTTCTGTGCATCGGTGCCGTAGTGGGACAGCAACTCGGCGGGGCCGAGCGAATTGGGCACCATGACCGACACCGTGGCCGCCGAACAGCGCGACGCAAGTTTCATGACCACCTGGGAGTGTGCGTAGGCGCTGAATCCTTTGCCGCCGTGCTGCTTGTCGATGATCATGCCGAGAAAGCCCTGGCTTTTCAGGTATTGCCAGGCTTGCGGCGAAAGATCTTGCCAGCGTGCGGTCGTCTCCCAATCGTTGGCCAGATCGGCAAGCTCCGTGCATTGCACCGCGACGAACGCGCGTTCCTCATCGGACAGCACCGGCGGGCCATGCGCGAGCAACCTGTCCCAATCCGGGCGGCCGGTGAAAAGTTCGGCATCCCACCAGACGGTGCCCGCTTCGATCGCATCGCCTTCGGTTGGCGACATCTCGGGCAACGCTTGCCTGAACAGTGCGAGCACGCGTTTGCTGATCAGGGCGCGCCGCAACGGCGCAATCGTGACAATCAGAGCCGGCATGACGAACACAACGCCGAGCGCAATGCAACCGGCGAAGCCGGCCGCATGAGTCAGGACCACGAGGGCGAGCCAGATGCAGAGTGTGACGAGCCACCAGCGTGCGGCGGCCTCATAAAAAAGCAAAACGGCGCCCGCGATAGCGAGCGCAGGGACGAGCCATACCATTGAGCCGTTCCTCCGACGGCGCGGGGCGCGCCATCCGTCGTTAGAGTGCCGAGCGCGAGCTTTCCTGCAATGGTACGGGGGGAGGGACGGCGCCTTGCAGCGCGGAGGCGGGGACGAGGGCAGGCGATCCGCGTTCGTCGGATCGCGCGATGACGCGATCGTGCCCACGTTCGTTCGCGGCGGGCGGCGGCGCATCGAGCGGGCCGCATGCGCTGATACCGGCCGCGGGGTCGCCGGTCTCGTCCGCGTCGTCCAGCACGGCTGCGAAAGCCGACAGCTGGACCGAATCGGGCAGGGGTGCTTTCAGCGCCGCCACCATCAGCGAAGCGAGTCGCGCGACGAGATGCAAATCGCTGATCGTTTGGCCGCCTGAGAATTCGGCGATGAGGCTATCGGTGTCGGCGCCTGCCAGCACGCCCGAGAGTGCGCCGATAGCGAAGTGCAGACGCCAGCCCAGCTCCTCTCGCGGCAGATGGGGCAATGCCCGCTGAAAGGCGTCGAAGAAACGTTCGGCGACGTCGGCGTAATGCCCGCTCAGGAAATCGTGAATGAAGGAAGACGGATCGGTATAAGCGCGCCCGAGCAAGCGCAGGAAAGCGGGGCCGCCGGCGCGCGCATCGCGCGATAGGCGTAGCGCGGGAATGAACATCGCGCCAAGTACGTGCTCGCATGTCAAGCGATCGCCGAGCTGCGCATCGAAACGCTCGAGCAACTTCAACCGCTCGACGTTGAGCTTATCGAGCCGGCGCGCGAGCATCGCATGGATGAGCGCTTCTTTACTGCCGAAATGATAGTTCACGGCGGCAAGATTGACGTCGGCGCGCGAAGTGATTTGGCGCAGCGACATCGCCTCGTACCCATATTCGATGAAGATGTCCTCGGCAGCGTCGAGAATGCGTGCCTTGGTGTCGCCGGTGTTCCGGCTAGATGTTCGAACTGCCATGTGCGCCTCCCATGCGTCGCGGTCGACCCAGAGTTCGCGCTTCAGCGCTGACCATGTGCCAATGCATAGCGATGCCGGTTGCCCGGCCGCGAACAAGCGATTCAAGCCTCTGATCGAGTATGTATTATTTTTAGCACGATAAAAACGCTCGAAAATTGCGGCAAGCGTTGTTTATGGACGTAGCCCTCTAGAGCGGAGTCTAGGCGGTGGGGCGTTGCAGTGCAACAAGAGAAGGCGCGATGGCGCGAGAAGAGGGAAGAAAGGCGCTCGACGAACGGAGCGCCTTTCTTCATTGCCGCGAGTGCGCGGTCAGACTGTCGACGACGACGCGATTTGCTCGGCGGAACGCGTCATATCGATGCCGCGCCGCTCGGGGCCGAACAAAATGAAGACGGCGATGACCACGGCGGCGATACCCGCGACGATCGCCAAGGCGAACGCATAGTTATTGCCGTTGGCGACGGCCACGGATGCTTGCATCGTCGCATTCACCGAGGCAATGAGATTGCCCAGCTGATAAACGAGGCCCGGGAACGTCGCGCGCACTTCATCGGGCGAGATCTCGTTCAGGTGAACCGGAATCACACCCCAAGCGCCTTGCACGGAAATCTGCATCAAGAACGCGCCGACCGCGAGCATGACGGCGCCACTCGAGAAGGCCCACAAGGGCAGCACCGGCAGCGCGATCAGTGCAGCGATGCAGATTGCGCGACGACGACCGATTTTCTCTGAGAGGGCACCGAAGACCAGTCCGCCGACGATCGCGCCGATGTTCAGCACGATGGCGATCAACGATACCGTATGCGGATCGAAGTGATGTTGCTCGCGCAAGAACGTGGGATACAGATCCTGCGTGCCGTGCGAGAAGAAGTTGAACGCCGTCATGAGGATGATCGAGTACAGCGCGAGCGTCCAGTTCTTGCGGATCGAGGCGAGCAAGCCGGGACGAACGTGTTGCTTCTTCTCCATGGCTCGCCAGGCCGGCGATTCCTGCACGTTGCCGCGAATGTAGAGCACGAGCAGCGCGGGGACGACGCCAACGAAGAACATGCCGCGCCAGCCGATGTATTGATAGAGCACACCGAAGACGATCGACGCGATCAGATAGCCGCTGGGGTAGCCCGCTTGCAACAGGCCCGAGACGATCCCGCGCGACTTGGCCGGGATGGTTTCCATCGTCAAGGCGGAGCCGACGCCCCATTCGCCGCCCATGGCGATCCCGAACAGCGCGCGCAAGACGAGCAACGTGGCAAGGTTCGGCGAGAAGCCGGAGAGCAATTCGAGCAGCGAGTAAATCGCGACGTTGATCATCAGCGTCGGCCTGCGGCCGTAACGATCGGCCAGGCGGCCGAAGATGATGGCGCCGATAGGGCGCATCGCGAGCGTTAGGGTGATGGCGAATGCGACTTCGGGAATCTTTGTATGGAATTCGCTGGCGATGTCCTTGAGCACGAACACCATGAGGAAGAAATCGAATGCGTCGAGCGTCCAGCCTAGGTAGGCGGCGATGGTGACGTTTCGTTGCTCCTTGGTCCACTTCATTTGATTGGATCTCCTTGTGTTTCTTGGTTTGGAGCGCTGGGGCTTCCTTTGTTTATGACGCTTGGTGGAAGCGGCGGAGCGCGGACACCCCTGTGAGTAGCATGAAGTGTACGCGGTCTTAAAACGGACGCAGGGTTTGGAGAGCGGGGATTGGGGCTAATCCCTAGAGGTGGCTATGGCTTGCGGTGCTGAACGCTCGTGGTGTCGGGTGATTGAAAGGTCGCAAGGTGCACATGAGACAACTGGTCCGGCGTGTCTGCGCCGAAACGCATTTGGAGCTAGGCGCAGGCCCATTCCTCGCCAAGTATGGCCTGTGATGCCGCGCCAAACGGGCACGGACCGTTAATAACAAGAAACAAGCGATACGCCATGCCTCGCCCTTACTCCAGTCCACCCGTTACCAACGGAGCGCTCAC
>JBQCDS010000734.1:0-2340 GCA_051961035.1 Trinickia sp.
CGCGTTTCCTGTTCACAGCATCGAGGAGGCGCGCGCCTTTTATGGCGGCCTGCTAGGGTGCGCCGAGGGTCGCAGCGCGCCCGATTGGGTCGATTTCAATCTCTATGGCCATCAGATCGTCGCGCACCTGGCGCCGGGCGAAACGGGTGCGACCGCAACCAATGCTGTCGACGGACACGGTGTACCCGTGCGCCATTTCGGCGCGATTTTGACGATGTCCCAATGGGCTGCGCTCGCAGAGAAACTGAAGGCCGCCGGCGTTGAATTCGTCATCGAACCGTACATTCGCTTCAAGGGCGAGCCGGGCGAACAAGCGACGATGTTCTTTCTGGACCCGAGCGGCAACGCGCTCGAGTTCAAGGCGTTTGCCGACCTAGGCATGTTGTTCGCGAAGTAACAGCTGCAGCGCAAGTCAATTCCGCTCGACCGGGCTTTGCGTAAGGCAATTTCCTTCAATACTCGGCGCTTCATCTCGCCTTACCTTCGCGTTCAGCGACTTCCCGCAAACGAACAGAAGGCAAGGCGATCGATGAGCAGCGGACTATCCATGAGCGCGTTCGCGCTGGCGTCATCCATTACTCCCGGTCCCGTCAACATCGTCGCGTTGAGCGCCGGTGCACAGTACGGGCTGCGCGCCGGTATGCGGCATGTGACCGGCGCAACGTTCGGCTTTACGTTGCTGCTGATGCTAACGGGCCTGGGCTTACGGGAATTTCTCAATCTCTGGCCACACGAGATCGCGCCGATCGAAAAGGTATCGTGCGTATGCTTCGCGTAGCACACCTTGCGGCCATCGGCGATAGAACGGCCTTCGATAAAGGGCAGCGCCTCGTCGCGCCAGAATGCGGGCGTTGTGGCGGCTTTTGTCATCGCCATCGCTGTCGCGCTCTTCATCCTATAGCCAGCCTACCGCCTTGAAGCGCCACCACAAAATCAAGTCGATGCCGAGCATCGCCGCGAGGCAGATGGGATATCCGTATGCATAGTGCAGTTCGGGAATGCTTTGAAAATTCATTCCGTAGATGCCGGCGATCATCGTCGGTACGGCAAACAGCGCCGCGAACGCGCCGAGACGTTTCGTCACTTCGTTTTCAGCGAGCGATATCATGCCGAGGTTCACCTGAATCGCCGTTACCGTCATTTCGCGGCGGCCTTCGATCGTTCTGGCGATCCGCTCGAGGTGATCGTACACGTCACGGAAGTAAGCTCGCATGCCCGTGCACACGTGCGGGATGCGGCCGCCCGTTAGCTTCGCGACGCTTTCGAGCAATGGCGCGATATGGTGTTGCAGCGCCACCAGGCTGCGCTTGAGCGAATAGAGATCCTCGATGATCGCGCGCGACGCCGCAAGGCTGTGCTTCTCGAAGATGCGATCTTCGATCTCTTCGAGCTTCGCGCCGAGCGCTTGCAGGATCGGAAAATAGCGATCGACGACACCGTCGATGAGCGCGTAAAGAACGAAGCCCGCGCCTTCCTTCAGCAACTCGGGTTGGCGCTCGCAGCGCATCCGAACTTCCTGCAAACCGTGACGCGTTCGATTCCGAATCGACAATACGTAATTGCTGCCCACGAACACGTCGATTTCGCCAACCGACAATTCGCCGTTCTCGTCCATCTCGATCGTGTGCAGCACCGTGAACAGCGATTCGCCGTACTCCTCGATCTTGGGGTGCTGGTGCCCGTGCAGGACATCTTCGACGGCCAGTTCGTGCAGGCCGAACTCTTCTTTCATCGTTTCCAGTTCGCCCGGCTCCGGATCCTTCAGCGCAACCCAAACAAAGCAATCGGGCTTGGCGAGGTAGTCGCTGATCGCGTGGATTTCGATGTCGGCGAGCTTTTTGCCATCCTGGTAGGCGACGCAATTGATCAGCATGTGTTGAAACCTTTGAAGCAAGCGCGAAGCGTTCGAAATCGAGAAGTTACGGGATTCTAAGCCCAGATTCGTTCCCGTGACGCATGGCCCAAGCCGTTTTTCCCGGCGCCCCACCCAGCTCGTTTGCGGCACGCTGGCCGCTCGGATAAAGACGCGGCGTTGGCGATTCGGTGCGCCGCTGGCTTGTGTGGCCCCGTTTTCAGTTCCAAAGAGTGCACTCGTTTCCTTCCGCTATTTGAGCAACCGATAGCGGCATCAGCCCCGTACCCTCTCCGGACCTCCATGATTCATGGCTGCCGAGCGCCGGTAACGGCGATCGCCTACCTCTCTTTCCTTACTTATCGGGTCGTACTTGAAGAGCGTCGATCCGAATCAGACGATCCTGCCGTCGGATTTGGGCGGTCCCGACAAGGATCCGTGGATGATCATCGACAGCCATTTCGCGGGCCCGGCCTATCGTCCATTCG
>JBQCDS010000735.1:0-6064 GCA_051961035.1 Trinickia sp.
ACTTCTGTGCCGCCCTTTAGACGCAGTGTGTCGGGCACGCCGTAAGTGCCGATGCCTTGTACGCTGTCCAAGCCAACGACCGTATCCTCGGGACAAAAGTACAAATAAACCTTGCCTCGGTTATCCCGTTCGTCGAAGGTGATCCAATCACCGTGCTTGTCCTTGCGCTTTCCCTGGGTCGGCGTCCATTTGGTTCCCGCTCTTCCGCCGCTGCGCTCGCAGTCGAACATCAGCTCGGCAAGCGCGGGCACCGTATAAGGCGCCTTCGTCACTTCATTCACGATGTCGACAAGCGTTCGCAAACTCGCCAAGGCGGACTGCTTGGTTCCGCTCGTCTCGCGCACGCTGTATGGCGTGTCGACCATGATCACGCAATCGGCGCACCGATGTCCCTCCTGGCGAAGCAGAGCCTGTGCAAGCAAGGTGATGATCGTCCCTTGGCTGTGAGCGACGATCGTGATCGTCTCGTTCGCCGCGTCGGCGTCGCCCAGCTTGACGCCTCCCTGTACCTGCTCGCCTCGGATCGTACTGATCAGTGCCGCGAGGCGATGCGCAGCCAGCACAAAATAGCGCCGCTCGGGCGAATCGCCGATGTAGCTGTAAGGCCCTGCGAGCCCCGCTGTGGTGATCGTTCGCTCCAACGGGCCCGTCTTAAAGCCAGCTCCGTACATGTCGGGGATGTTGCTCGTCGCGTTATCGAAGAAACCGCCTTCCTTGGCGAAGTGAGCGTCGAGCCGGTTGCCGGCCTTGTCCTGATATTGGCCTCGCGTGACGAGATATTCGCCTTTGGCCTCGGTGCTGCGCACTTTTCCTGGATCCGTGACCTTCGCAATCTCATCGTTCGATGCCCGATAGCCCCAGTAGAAGGGGATGAAAACGCTATGCGTTTCTCCCTCGAGTTCCGTACGGAGGTATTCGTAGGTGTCGGGATCGTAGAAGATGTCCGCAACCAGTTTTTCTAACGGGCGCTTCTCTCGTTCGGCGCGTTGGAACGCCTCCTTAGCCGTTCGAAAAGTTTCGCCATAGCGCCCCGCCTGCAAATCGCTGCGCGACAATCGCTCGTTCAGCCCCTGGCAAATGCCTTTTTCGACGGGTCCGTAATTGACGCCTGGATCATTGACCCCGTGCAGGAAGATCACCACCCCTGGGCGCTCCCTAGGAACCTGAACGTTGCGCGGCCCGGGCCGATGGCTGATCGTTACAGCATTCGCCCGCGCGATGACGGTATGAGAGTTCGTTGTTTCCGACATATCTCTTTATGTGCTCCGCTCAATTCGTCGGCTTCAAGATGTCGATTTTCAGGATGCGCATCGCCTCGTCCTTGACGAGATCCGTCAATCCCGTCGCATCGCTCTTGCCTTCGATTACGCGGCCGTCGTCGAGCGTGATCCGATACGGCTTGTTGGCTGCCGGTGCCGTTTCGCCGTCCTTGCCCGGATAGTGCAGCCGAAATTTTTGATCGGTAGGCGCCGTGTCGAAAGCCGATTTCGATGCACGCTGAGTGGAAGCGCCGCCCCATTTGTGCGAGGCCGACAGCAAGCTGATGTCGCCATTCGTGCCGAGCGTCACGCCACCGCCGATCTTGATGTAGCTGCCATCCTCGGCGATCAATCGAATGGCCGGCGCGGTGATCAGCACTTCGTTTTCGTTCGTCGCGATCGTTACGCCCTTTTGCGCGTTGGCGGTCAGCGTATCGGCCTGTGCTTGCAGCAATACAGGCCCTTCGGCCGCGAGCGCCTGAACCCCCGTGCCGCGCGCGAACAGGTGGATGCCTTTGCCCGCAGTCGCGCTGAGGCGCTGGCCGCTCATCAACTGCAAGTGCTGCTGCGCCACCTGATCGATGTTTTCGCCCGCATACGTCACATGCGCCTTCGGCGTGACGTTGACCGCGCCCGCGGCTGCCCCCAACGCCATGATCGCCCGCGCATCGCAACCGGCAACGTGACCGCCCGCGTTGCCGGCCGCGTTGCCGGCCGCGTTACCGGCTGCGGGCGCAGCGCGACCGGCGTCCCAATGCTTGACGGCCGCGACGAGCTCGCTTTGGGGCGTCGCGTCGGCAGCCTTGCCGCCGTGCAGACCCGCGTAATCTCCAAGCGACTTGAACAACTCCGTGCATTCGGCCAACAACTGGTTCACCTCCTCTCGATCGAGCTGGTGCCCGTGGGCCTTGTTGCGCGCGTACGTCGTCAACAAAATCCCTTTCGCCGCCCGCAGCGCCGCTGTCTCATCGGTACGCACTTCCGCACCTTCCCCGCGCGGCTCGCCCACGCCATTCGTTCTCGGGTGCGTCAGAAATCCGAGATTGACCTCGGTCGTTCCGTGCTCGCTAGCCAACTGGGCCGAAATTTCAGATGGCGTGTTGTCCAAACGCAGTTGGTTATAGCGCCGGCCCTTCACTTCCCGCGTCTTGACGCCCGATACATAGCGGTTGCCCGGCAGCGATCCTGTATGGGTGAAGGCTGCGGGCAGGTTCCCGCCGTTGTGGAAAACGCCGGCCACATACATCTTGTCGGGATCCCCTGCGAGGAAATCGAGCAGAACCTCCATTCCCTTGCGCGGCAGCCAGTTCTCGCCGAACTCGTCGCCGGCCAGCCCGGTCATTACGCGCACCCATGCGCTGTCGTTGTGGCCACCGTTCGTGCCCATGCCGTCCGCGTGCTCGTGGTCGCGCGCGTCGAGCCCCTGCACTTGAACCTTGATCCGTCCGTATTTGTCGCAAAAGACTTCTTCCCCGTCCGGCGTGACGACGATACCGATAATTGGATGGACGCGCGGCAGATCGACGTGCGGATCGTAAGTGGGCGCGAGCGGCATATCGCGCGGCACGCCGGTAAAGGTGTTTTCATAGCGGCTTTGCGTCGAGTCGCCATAAACGGAAGGGCGCGCCGGCGTGTCCACCGAGACGGGCGGCGAATCGAACGACCAACGACTGGCCGTGAACAATGCCTGCGCGCGTTCGTTCAGATCTTTCGGCAGGTTGTTTTCGGCTCGATGATGCAGGCTCGTGATCGTGAACCGGCAATCGTTCGCCGGCTCCTGCTCCGACTCGATATAGCCCGTCACCTCGATCCATTCGCCGATGGCGAGGTTACGCACGCCGCTGGCGCCTTCGATATGCGCCGCCCGCGCCCAGTGCGACTTCACACGGGCCGCGCCCAGCCGATCGTAGTCGTCCCATGAATCGGCGATATGCGGCGCATCGAGCCGCGAGTCCATCAGCAGCCGCGCCAGATCGTTGCCCGCGTCACCTTGATCGACGCGCGTCGACCCTTCGATGCGATCCACCCTGCCCGGCTTATGGTCCCAACTGAATCGCCGTATCGAACCCGGCACGAGTTGCCGCGCGGCACACAGCAACGTCACCGCATCGCGTTCACCGATCGTGGCATCCGGCCGGTACGCTACCGTTCGGATCGACGACTGATCGAGCTTGGCCGCATTGTCGTAAAGGACGAGCGTGTGTGACACGTCGCCGGCTTCGCCCGTTTGTTGTGTACCGGGTTTGCCCGCGCGCACGAACCAACCGATTCCCTCGCGCCGGCATAAGCGCCGAATAAAATCGGCATCCGATTCATCGAATTGGACGGTCTGCTCGCGAACGGGGAACTTCGATCGATCGACGTTGGAAATATCGAGATAAAAGGCACCGGCGAGAACCGTACTGCTTTTCCGCCACTCGCCAACGAGCGTCTGAATCACATCGAGCACGTTGCTTTGTCGGAAAGTTCTCGTATTGAGCCGACGCTCTAATACAGATAATGCATCTCGAATAAAAAATTGATAGATAGCCAACGAGCCATCGCATTCGCCCTCTCGTGCATCGACGATAAGGCCGTTGATGGCATGCAAACCGCCGGTGTCAGTCACCAGTTGAACGGAGAGGGGCAGGCCGACGAACGCGCTCAACGGCATCCTGGCGCGCGTGCAGACGCACGAGACGCTGCCGTCGATACCGCCGAAAAGGCTTTCCTTTATATCGACGCGCTGCGGCAGCAGCACATCCTCGAACGATGTCGCACGCGCACTCCATTTCAGACGAATTGCACGATGTTTTTGAGATGGCAGCGAGCCCAATGACGTACGAGGCAAGTTTGGATCGTTCACAACTTGTTCTCTCACAATTTTCAAGCAGTGCGCATTGAACACGCTTCGATGTAAATCGATTAGCGTGTGCGCGCAACCTTCCAAAGAAAGGGCAAAATCTATCAGCGCGCGCCAGTCGCGTCAAACGGAGGGGAGTGTGGGCAAATATCTCGATTTTTAAGATAAGCGAAAAGCAATAAATCGCGATTTCGCTTCGCGGTCTATGCCGTTGAAACGCATAGAGCCCGGCCGCGGAACGTCACCGAATTTTCAACGCGGCAATTCAGCCGCGCCCATGCGCCGCGCGATGACACGGGCCCGTTGCGCGAGATACGCGGACGAACGATGCGCATCGAAGTACCGAGGGTTCGGCAACATGACGGCGAGGCGAGCCGCCTGCCAAGCCGTCAACTGCGAAGCGGCGCACCGATAGTAGTAGTGCGCGGCCGCCTGGGCGCCGTACACGCCGCTGCCCCACTCCACTGAGTTCAGATAAATCTCGAAGATCCGCTCTTTATCGAGCAGCGTTTCGAGCATCCAGGTGATGATGAGCTCCTGGCCCTTGCGCAGATAGCTCTTTTCGCGCGAGAGGAACAGATTGCGCGCCAACTGCTGCGAAATCGTCGAGCCTCCGGCGACGATCCTGCCTCGCTTCTTGTTTTTCTCCCACGCTTGCAAGATGGCATCGGTCTCGTAACCGTTGTTGTTCGCGAAATTCGCATCCTCCGACGCAATGATGGCGCGCTTCAGATTGCGAGAGATGCGATCGTAGGAGACCCATTGATGCTGGATTGCAACATGGGGGTGCTCCTGCGCGAGACGCCAGGCATCGGCACGCATGAACGCGGTGGAACTCGGATCGATGAAGGCCCACAGTGCGATTCGCGCGAAGTAGTACGCCTGCGTCGCGGCCCATGCGAACACACACACGGCCACCACGTAGAGCAGCCAACCGCTCAAGCCTTTGCGCGTCGTTTTTCTCTTTTTCGTCATCGATGCGTCTTGATCGTTCGCACAGGGATCGACAGCGCCGCCTACGACGTCGCGCGCGGCACCCCGTCCATCGGCTAGGTGGCGGCCCCCAACAGCGAACGCAGTTCGGCAAGCACCGGTGCGGTCGCGGGACGCACGCCTCGCCATACCCAAAACGATTCGGCGGCCTGCTCGACAAGCATACCGAGCCCATCCGAAATCCGCGCCCCGAGCGCCTGTGCATGCCGCATAAACACCGTCGGCTGGGCACCGTACATCATGTCGTAGGCGAGCGTGCTCGACCCGAACGCGCGTTCGTCGCATTCGGGCAACTGCGCCGTCAGCGAGCCCGCTGTCGCGTAGACCACCACGTCGTAGGGCATCGGCTCGATCGCGCCGGGCGCGCCGCCCGTCAGTGCGCAACCGGCCTCTTGCGCCGCTCGCGCAAACTGCTCGACGAGCGAAAGTGCCTTGTGCTCGGTCCGATTGACGATCGTGAGCGAGCGCGGGCCGCGCTCGAGCATCGGCAATACCGCGCCGCGCGCCGCACCGCCAGCGCCTAACAGCAAGACACGCGCACCGTTCAGGCTGACGCCCAGGTTCTTTTCGATGTCGCTGACGAGGCCCACACCGTCCGTGTTCTCGCCGTAGACGCCGTCGGCATCGAACCGCAGCGTGTTGACGGCGCCCGCGGCGCTAGCGCGCGGCGAGAGCCGATCGGCCAACGCATGCGCGTCGAGCTTGAACGGCACCGTGACGTTGAGCCCGCGCCCGCCCGCCGCAACGAACGTGTGAACGGTATCGACGAAACCATCGACCGGCGCGAGCAGGCGCCGGTACTCGATGCGCTCGCCCGTTTGCTCGGCGAAGCGCGCGTGGATGACGGGCGATTTGCTGTGTGCGATCGGATTGCCGATCACCGCATACAGATCCGTGCCTGCCTGCGCAGGCGCGATTTGGAGCATGCCTTCTCTCCCTGCTTCATGCGCATCGCTCATTCGGCCACCTG
>JBQCDS010000736.1:0-15745 GCA_051961035.1 Trinickia sp.
CATGACCGCGCAACGCGTGCGTTCTCGCTTAGGCAACTTCCGATCCCGGCTCTTCAGATCGAGCAACTCGTCAAAGCGCTCGCCTTCCCTGATCACCAGACCATCAAGCGGTGACTCACTGACCTGCAGATCGACTTCTTCCATCGGCATTGATCACTCCTCGGCCGCGAAGGGAAACCCCCCTTGACGCGTGAATTCTTTATATATACTGTTTGAAAATGACGCTGTGTTCAAAAATGAACACTCCGTTATTTTACATGGCCGCGCAGCTGCGCGAACCGGAAATGTGTGACGGGCGGCCTTGCAAACCTGATCGAGCCCCGGGGGCAGAGGCATATGAAGACCGGATCCACCATCGAGTTTACCCATGTCACCAAGCGGTACGGTGCGGTGACGGCGCTGCACGATTTCTCGCTGTCTGTCGAAGCCGGCGAGTTCATCACGATACTGGGCAGCAGCGGGTCGGGAAAGACGACCGCGCTTAACGCGCTGGCGGGCTTCATGCCGATCACGTCCGGCGATATCCGCATCGGTGGACGGTCGGTGGCGGAGCTGCCGCCGGAACGCCGCGGCCTCGGCATGGTGTTCCAAAACTATTCGCTCTTTCCGCACATGAACGTAGCGGAAAACATCGCGTTTCCGCTGCGCATGCGCGGCACGCCCAGAAAGGATATCGCGGGACGCGTCAAACGGGCGCTGCAGGCGGTCCGGCTCGAAGCTTATGCCGCCAGAATGCCGCGCGAGCTTTCGGGCGGACAGCAGCAGCGGGTGGCCATCGCGCGCGCCATTGTTTTCGAACCGCCGGTTTTACTCATGGACGAGCCGCTCGGCGCACTGGATCTGAAGCTGCGCGAGGCGCTGCAATTCGAGATCAAGTCGATTCAGCATCAGCTTGGCTGTACGGTGGTCTATGTGACGCACGATCAGCGAGAGGCGCTGGCGATGTCTGATCGCATCGTCGTTCTGCGCGATGGACGCATTGCCCAAGTGGGCAGCCCGCTCGATATGTACGACCGCCCGTGCAGCCGTTTTGTCGCGCAGTTCATCGGGCAGACCAATCTGTTCCCGGCGGACGTAGATTCCCGCGGCCAAATCTCGATTCCTGGTCTCGGCGTGTCGTGGACCGACGCACGCACGCCGACTCCCGCCGCGTCGCATTTCGTCAGCGTGAGGCCCGAGCATCTCGCGCGACGCAACTGTCGGAGCGACGATGTGCGCATCGAAGTCACGCTCGACGAAGCTATCTTTCTCGGCGATGTCATCGATTTCAGCGCACGGCACATAAGCGGCGCGTCCGTCCATTTTCGCGAGCCGCGCAGCGCGAGCGCTGCACAGTTGCATCGCGGAGACACCATTTCTTTGGCCTTTTCTCCCGGCGACGCCTCGCTCGTCCCGGATCTCTGATTCGTCCTTTCACGCACACAGGGAGTTGTCGATGGCATCACTTCGTTCAAATGCGACGCGCAGTGCAGTTGCGGCGGCGTTCGTGTTCATGGCTGCGCACGCTCACGCGGACTCGCTCGTTTTGGCCAACTATGGCGGCGCGTGGGCGAACCTGCTCAAGACGGTCTGCACGGATCCCTTTTCGAAGGCGACCGGCGTGACCGTCACGCAGGCCTCCACCGGAGATTCGCTTGCGCAAATTCGTGTGCAACAGACGACGGGCAATGTGCTGTGGGACATTTCTCCGACCGAAGGCGCTTCGCTTCCGGTCGCCGTGCACAACAAGTGGCTGCTGCCCATCGACTGGAAGATCGTTGATCCGGACAACAAGCTGCCGCCAATCGCGCGCCAGCCATATGCGATCGGCGCGATCGCCTACACCACGGCCATTGGCTATCGGACGGACAAGGTTCCGGCGGGCAAGAAGTTCAATGGCTGGAGCGACTTTTGGGACACCAAGGATTTTCCCGGCCCGCGTTCCTTGCGCGATTCCCCGATGGAAAACCTCGAGTTCGCGCTCATCGCGGATGGCGTGCCGGTGGACAAGGTCTACGACGTACTCAAGGCGCCGGGCGGCATCGATCGCGCTTTCCGCAAGCTCGACGCGATCAAGCCGGCCATCACCGTATGGTGGACGACGGGCCAGCAACCGGTTCAACTGCTGGCGACAGGCGACGCCTACTACGTGACCGCCTTTAACGGCCGCATTGCGCAGTTACAGAAAGACAAGGTGCCGGTTTCCCTTGTCTGGAACGGCGGCTCGCAGACCGTCAGCTATTACTCGATTCAGAAGGGCGCGCAGAACCCGAAAGCCGCGATGGAGTTCATGAAGTATTGCTGGAACGATCCGCAGCGGCTCGCTCAGATCGCGCGCGCGATGCCGTACTCAGGCTACAACAAGGACATGTACAAGCTCCTCAGCGCAGATGAGGCGAAGGACTTGCCGACGGCAGCGGCGAACGCGCCGCTGCAGTTCACCTTCGATCCGAACTTCTGGGCAGACCATCAGAAGGAGCTGTTCGCCCGCTGGCAAGCATGGCGGCTCAAATGACCGCTAAGGAAGCAAGCATGAGTTCGGCCTCGGCCTCGGCTTCGCTTGACGAACCTGCGTCACGCCGGGTGAATCTGCGTCGCGCGTTGTCGTGGCGGTACTGGCCCTTGGTGCCCGCATCGCTCCTGTTCATCGCTGTCTTTCTCGTGCCGGTAGGTGAAGTTGCGATCTGGAGCGTACGTGGCGAGGGCGGATGGAGCACCGCGCACTTTGCGCCGGTGCTCGCCGACAGCGCCTTTCGCACGATTTTGCTGAGCACAGTGCGGCTCTCGCTGGTAGTGGGCCTTGCCTGCGTCCTAGTTGGCTATCCCGTCGCGTATTTTTTGGTGACGCGCTCACCGCGACAGCAGCGCCTACTGTTGCTTTTCATCACGATTCCGCTGTGGGTTAGCGTGCTGATACGCACCTATAGCTGGATCGTGCTGCTCGGGCGGGAAGGGCTGATCAACAGCGTCGTGACGGCGCTGGGATTGTCGGACGCGCCGCTCCATTTGTTGTATACACGCGGTGCTGTCTACGCGGCAATGATTCAAGTGCTGTTGCCGATCGCGATCCTGACGATGTTTTCGTCAATGTCCACGATCAACCGCTCGCTTCTGAGCGCCGCGCGTATCTTGGGCGCGACGCCCGCACGTGCATTCATCAGGGTTTTTCTGCCCTTAAGCGTGAGCGGCGCGGTTTCGGCCGGCATGCTCACCTTCGTGCTGGCGCTCGGTTTTTTCATCACGCCGGCGCTCGTCGGCGGACCGAAGGACGCGATGATCGCCAATGTGATCGCGCAGCAGATCAGCGAGACGCTCGACTGGGGCCTCGGATCCGCGCTCGGCATGACCTTGCTCATTGTAGGACTCGCCGTGGTCGCGATATTCAGCATCATGCTGCGCCGCTTCACGACGCTCACGAGCGAAGGAGGCTCGCGATGACACCGACGATCCGGTATTCCGGTCGCGCATGGTTGCTGCCCGCTTACGTGGCCTTAGTGCTAGTTTTCCTCGTGCTGCCGGTCTGTCTCGTGATCCCGATGTCGGTCAGCGAGACTAGCTATTTGAAGTTCCCGCCGACGGGCTTCACGCTGAAGTGGTTCGCGAGCTTCTTCAATAGCCCCGCGTGGATCGGAGCGACGCTGCGAAGCGTCGCCATCGGGGTCTGGGCGTCGCTTCTCGCGACCGTGGTAGGCACCATGACCGCTTTCGCCCTGCGACGCTCCACGCGCTGGGATCGTCTGATCGGCGGCGCGTTCCTCAGTCCGCAGGTCGTGCCCGTAATCATCGTCGCATTGGGCATCATGCTCGTCTTCAACCGGTTCCATCTCTACGGTTCGATGATCGGAATCGTGATGGCCCATGGGATGCTCGCATTGCCGTTTGTGGTGATCAACGTGTCGACCGGGTTGCGTCAACGCGGTGAAACGCTCGCGCTCGCCGCACGCGTGATGGGCGCAGGGCCGTTCAAGGCATTCTGGCACGTCACGCTGCCATCGCTGCGCGCCTCGATCCTGACTTCGGCCATCTTTGCGTTCTTCGTCTCGTTCGACGAACTCGTCGTCGCGCTGTTCATCATGGGGCGCAACGAAACATTGCCCATGCGCATCTGGGCCAACGTCCGCGACGATTTAACGCCGGTGGTCGCCGCTGTCGCGACGATCCTCATCTTCGTCACCGTACTTGCTGTTTTTTTGTCCGAGTGGATGCTTCACAAGACCGCGCGCGAAAAACAAGCCGGATAGCCCTCCATCACGTACAAGGTTCTCATGTTTTCTCATTTCGATACCGAAGATCCCGCGTCGCTGCGTCATCGCCTCGAGTCGATGACACTACCCGAGTCGATTTACGATCAGTTGCTCGACACCGTGGCCGCGCACGGCGACAAGCCGGCGTGGCACTTCATCGACAGCGATCAGAAAAAGACCTGGCGCGAGGTGCTTCACAGCGTCGATCATGTCGCCGCTGCGCTAGAGGAGCTCGGCGTGACGCCGGGCGCGCACGTTGCCGTTATGATGTGGAATTGCGAGGAATTCGCGTTGACCTGGCTCGCCCTGGCGCGCCAGCAGGCAGTTATGGTGCCGATCAATGCGACCTACACGGCGCGCGAGATCGACTACGTGCTCGAGACATCCGATGCGTGTTTCTTCGTGATCGACGCCGAATTCCTGCCGCGTCTCGAAGAGCTGCCGGCGTTGCGCGTTGACAGAGACCATATAGTGGTGGTGAACGGAGCGGCGCCGCACGGCTCGCGCGGATGGAACGCCCTGCTCGAGGCCGCACGAGAGCGCCGCGCTTGCGACGTGCCTCGTCGTCGCGACAACCTGATCGGTTTGCAGTACACGTCGGGCACCACGGGCTTCTCCAAGGCGTGCATGCTGACCCACGACTACTGGCTGATTCTTGCGCATACATCCACACAATTTTTCGGCACGCCGCTGTCGCGCTTCTATGTCGGATCGAGCCTGTTCTACATGGTAGGACAACGCATACTGCTCAACGCGATGGTCAGCGGCGGTTGCGCAATCGTGCCGCGCAAGTCGGGAGCAAAGCGGTTCATGCGCGACGTGGCCGCACATGAATGCGACTACTGCGCGCTCTTCGACATGGTCTACAAGCAGCCGCCGTCGCCCCACGACGCGCACAATGCGCTGAAGATCGCGACGATTTTCGCCTTCTCTCCGGCACATCATCGCGATTTCGAGCAGCGTTTCGACGTGCGCGGGCAGGAGTACTACGGCATGACGGAGATCGGCGGCGCCGCTTACATGCCCGCCGACGCGCTCGAACGTATGAGCGGCTCGGGCAGTTGCGGCATCGCCGCACCGTTTCGCGAGCTGAAGGTTGCGGACGAGACAGGACAGGCGGTCGCGCCCGGCGTTTGCGGCGAACTGATGGTACGCGGCCGAGGCCTGTTCAAAGGCTATTACAAGCGCCCCGACGCCACCGCGGAATCTTATCTTGACGGTTGGTTTCGTACCGGTGACATCGCGCGGCGGGACGAAGACGGCTATTTCTACATTGTCGGGCGCATGAAGGACATGGTGCGCCGAAATGGCGAGAACATCGCGGCACGCGAAGTGGAAAGCGTTTTGCGCAGCATGCCCGAGATACAGGATGCGGCCGTGATCGCGGTTCCCGATCCATATCACGAAGAAGAGGTGAAGGCCTACATCCAGCTTGCGCCGGGTGCTACCGCGGAAGTCGTCACGCCACAGCGCATCGTAGACTACTGCCGGCCGCTGCTCGCGGCGTTCAAGCTGCCGCGCTACGTCGAATATCGCGATTCGCTCCCGCTGACTGATTCACAGCGCGTGCAGAAAAAGGTGCTGCGCACCGAAAAGCCTGATTTGCGCGTGGGTGCCTACGATCTGAAAGAGCACTGCTGGCGCTGACTACCTCCATTCGTTTTATTGAACACGACCAACGAAGCAGCGGCCCCGGCCGCATCAACGATCACGGAGCAGCCATGGCGGAAATTCGTATAACGACAATCGATGCTGTCCGCATCCTCACAATCAGTAATGAAAGAAAGCGAAACGCGTTCGAGGGCCCAATGTCGGGCCACCTACTGCAGCAGTTCGAGATGGCCGACGCGGATCCCGCTATCCGCGCGGTTGTCGTAACCGGCGCGGGAGAGATCGCATTTTCGAGCGGTCACGACCTCAACGAACTGCCGACCGGCTCCGAGGCGGGCGCCGGCACGGACGAAGGCCCTGTGCTCAAGCCGATGAGCATGAAAAAGCCAGTCATCGCGGCGATCAACGGGCACTGCTATGCGGCTGCGCTCATGCTCGCCATGTCCTGCGATTTACGCGTGGCGAGCGAAAACGCCACATTCGGCTCGCCCGGCGCGCGGCTCGGCATGCTGCCCGAAGGCGGGCAACTCGGCCGCCTGCCGCTTCTGATGGGGCGCTCTGCCGCGCTCGAACTCATGCTGACGGGCGCACCGCTGTCCGCGACCGAGGCTTTCAGGTGCGGCTTCGTCAGCCGTCTCGTTCCGCAAGGAAAGGCGCTCGAGGCGGCGCTCTCGCTGGCCCGGCTCATCGCCGCCAATGCGCCCGCCGTAGTGAGCGCAATCAAGCAGGGTGTGCTGCTCGCGGAGGCATTGGGCCCTTCGGGCGCAGAAGAATTTGAACAGCGGACCGCGCGAGCGCTAGAGAAAGAGGCGGATGCGGTGGAAGGCGTCAAGGCGTTTCTGGAAAAGCGCAAACCGGTTTTCACCAACGTGGCCTAGCATGGCCAGTTCGATCTAAAGAGATATTCGATGACTTTCAAAGCCGTCTATTTGCAGAAAGATGAGAACGCGGGCTTCACCGCGACGCTCGCCACGATTGACGACAGTGAGCTCGACGACAATCCGCTTGCCGAGGGCGATGTGTTGCTGCGCGTCAGGCATTCGACGCTGAACTACAAGGATGGACTGGCAATAACCGACCGCGCGCCGGTCGTTCGGAAATGGCCGATGGTCGCGGGCATTGACGGTGCTGGGGAAGTGATCAGTTCGGCGGATCCGCGCTGGAAGCCGGGCGAGCTTGTCTTCATCAACGGATGGGGGCTCGGCGAGACGCATTGGGGCTGCCTTGCGGAGAAGGCACGGTTGCCCGGCAGATGGTTGCAGCGAGTACCGCCGACGCTTTCCACCGCCGACTGCATGTCGATCGGCACCGCAGGGTATACAGCCATGCTGTGTTGTATGGCGCTCCAGCGGCAAGGCGTCCGGCCCGAGAACGGCGAAATCCTCGTGACGGGCGCGACTGGTGGCGTCGGCAGTTTCGCCGTTTCGTTATTGAGTTCCAATGGCTATACCGTGGCGGCTTCGACCGGAAAAGCGGAGGAGGGCGAGTTCCTCAAAGCGCTTGGGGCGTCGTCGATCATTGATCGAGAGACCCTATCCGCGCCGGGAAAGCCGCTTCAAAAAGAGCGCTGGGCTGGTGTCATCGACAGTGTTGGGTCGCATACGCTCGCCAACGCATGCGCTCAGACGCAATACGGAGGCGCTGTGGCCGCATGCGGTCTGGCGCAGGGGATGGACCTCGCGACGACCGTCGCGCCGTTCATTCTGCGGGCCGTCAGCCTGCTCGGTGTCGATTCGGTCATGTGCCCGATGGAGCAGCGCGAGGAGGCTTGGAGGAGACTCGCAGCCGAGATCGATCGGGACAAGCTGGCGCGGATCACGAACACGGTCTCACTTGACGAAGTGATCGAAACTGCCACGCGTTTCGGTGCAGGGGCGCTCAAAGGCCGCACTATCGTGGGAGTTGGATAGAGGTGCGAGTTTTGGCGAAGCGTGCTCGATTTAAAAGGCCGAAGCACTAGAGGGCACGTTCATCAATCGAACGAGTAGGATCCGACTTGAGGGGTTTCCTTCACATCGAGCCGGCAAGCATGTCGATGGTTGGTCCGCGTTGGACATGCTAGGATTTGTTTCAAACAACTCCGGAAACTGCTATGCCGTTCATCTGCGAAAACGTTGAATGTCGAGCCGTGCTGGCTCGCGGGCAGGTCAGATGCCATCAAGAGGACGAGGGGTGGTGCTTCTACTGCCCGGATTGCAAATTCAGGAACGAGTTAAAAGATATCGGCGTACCTGGCGGTCCTGTCGAGTTGGTTCAGCCTGAAAGAACCGATCTTCCGCACAAGGTCATAGCGACTGCGCGACCATTGGAGGACGGCAGGTACGCCGCGCAATTGCGCGTTCAGAGGGCGCTCGGGACGAAAGGAACGTATGCGGTCGAGGAGCACTGGGAGCAGCTTGGCGTATTCCTCGACGCGCAAGAGGCCGTCGCGCATGCGAAGTCTTTCGCAATACAGTTGTTGGAGCGAAAGGCCTAGGCGTGATTGGCTCTCAATCAACGAGTCTTGGGTCACGAAGCAGCGCTGGCTGCGAGCTTGACAAATAGTTTGGCTGCTTCGTTGCTGTGGGACAAAGCGCGCAGTGCAAGGGAAAGCGCAACCTGCGCATCGTGGGAGACCACGCTACGATCCTGTTCGAAGAGTTTAACGGCGTGGCGCAGATGCTGCGCCGCCTCCATATGAAGCTCCACGGCCGCCGCATGATGTTTTGCCACGTCTGCGGCACTCACGACCGATCCCGTCGATGAAGGCGCTGCTGATACCGTATTGACGCTGTGCGCGCCAGCGTCATGCGCCTCATCGATCGCATGCAACGTGTGGCCATGAGCCATCATCGCCTGATGCGCGGCATGGGCAAAGTCTTGACCGTTCTCGAAATGTCGCGACGCCTCGCGGTGATGTCGCGCAGCCTGCTCGTGGTGTGACGCCGCGGCTTCGAGATGACCCTTCTTGCTGTGCTTTGTGTTCATGCCGGCTCCTGTGCAGGTTCAGGTTTGACTCGGATGCTGATCGATTCCAAGACGTTATCGTGAAACATATCGCCATCAATCAAGACGCAGTGAGACGAGTGCAATAGGGGTCGCCTCTGTTCTCCAAGTCTCGGGATGATCGGATACCGTTCATCGGCCACTTAGGTATGACATTTGCTTTTCTCATACATCATGGCTTGTCAGTTACCACCGCGGCACAGCAACTGCAGGGTGCGGCCGCCCGCTATCTCGGAGCGCAAACATGACGACGCCACTTGGTGCGTTGCGCGCCGAGTATCTTACTGGTCTTCGCACCTACCTCGACGATGAAAGCGAGGCCGCGTTGGCGTATGCCTACGAATTTGGGCGGCGAGCGATGCTCGAGGGGCTCGGATTGCTCGATGTGGCGGCCTTACACGGCGCGGCGCTTAATACGCTCGTCTCCCGCGCTACGCTCAGCGATAGGCCGCGGCTTATGGAAGCGTCAACCGCGTTTTTCAACGAACTGCTCGCGCCATACGAGCTGTCGATCGAGGGCTACCGCACTGCGCTTACCGCGACGGAAGAGCGCCTTCAGCTTGCCATTCGTGGCGCCATGGCGGGGCTATGGGATTGGAATCCTCAGACGGATGAAATTTATTTTTCACCGCTATTCAAGCGCATCATGGGCTACGAAGAGAGCGAACTGCCCAACGACCGGCAAGCGCACCTGAGAGCAATCGATTCACGAGACGTGGAACGCGTCGCGCAATCGATGACGTCGCACCTCAACGATCACGTACCCTACGACGTCGAATACCGCGTCCACACGAAGTCAGGCGAATTGCGCTGGGTGCATTCGCGCGGCCAAGCGTTATGGAAAGAAAGCGGCGCGCCCTATCGAATGGTCGGCTGGATCATGGATATCACCGATCGCAAACGAGACGAGGAAGCGCTTCGTACCTCGCGCGAAGAGTTGCGTCGGTTGTCGGCGCACGTCCAAGACGTTAGGGAAGGAGAAAAAGCGCGTATCGCGCGCGAGCTCCACGATGACTTGGGACAGCAGTTGACTGCCTTGAAGATGGCGGCATCGCTATTAGAAAATACCGCTCATTTGGATCGACCTTGGCCCCCGCATCAAGCGCTGAATGGGATCTACACAATGATCGACAATCTCGTCAAATCGATCAGGCAGATCGCCGCGGACTTGCATCCGGTCATGCTGGAAGACCTCGGGTTGATCCCTGCAATCGACCACTTGATCGACGATTTTTCCGCGCGCTTCCGCATTCGCGTCATTCGCCATATCGATCAAGACGCCATCGATTTCAATCGCGACTGCCGCAACGATATGTTCCGGATAGTGCAAGAAGCATTGACGAACGTAGCGCGGCATTCCGGTGCCACCGAGGTCGTAGTGGAGATAGCGCGCGACCACCCACACTGCATCGTGCGCATCGTCGATAACGGACGCGGCGCGCCGCGCGAAGGCCCGAAGCATTCATTCGGGCTGTTGGGCATGCGCGAGCGCGCCACGCTGCTTGGCGGCGAAATCCGCATCAGCACTGAGCCCGGCGCGGGATTTGCGTTGACCGCGATTTTGCCGTTGTCTTACGTAGAGGCCAAGGATGTGACGTGATTTGGTGCGGACCGAAGCTCGGTCGCGCAATCGAGCGCACCGTTCTCCGTGCCTAGACTATGATGAACGGGTAATGGCATCGACTCCGCAGCAAAACTGGGGAAGCACTATGGCCATCACCCCGACGTCAGGCGCAAACCCGAGCGCCGCATCCGCGCGTAGCGGCCTGAACATCGACGCGCTGCGGCGCGGCGTGCTCGACAATCTGATCTGCCTGCAGGCCCGCACGCCGGGCATAGCGACGCCATACGATTGGTACATGGCGCTCGCCTATAGCGTGCGTGACCGGATGCTTGCGCGCTGGGCTGCGACGATCCAGACCTACGCCGCGCGCGATTTGCGGGTGGCGTGCTACCTCTCCGCCGAGATCCTTATCGGACCGCAACTCGGTAACAATCTCGTCAATCTCGGTATCGAAGACAACGCGCGCGCCGCCATGCAAGCGCTGGGCCAGGATCTCGACGAATTGCTTGCGCTCGAAGAAGAGCCAGGGCTCGGAAATGGCGGGCTCGGCAGGCTCGCAGCCTGTTATCTGGATTCGCTCGCGACGCTCGAAATTCCGTCCGTGGGCTACGGCATCCGCTACGAGTTCGGTATCTTCGATCAGGAAATTCGCGATGGTCGGCAGGTCGAGGTCACCGACCTTTGGCTGCAAAAAGGCAATCCATGGGAGATCGTGCGCCCCAACGTGAATTACTACGTTTCGTTCGGCGGGCATACTGAAATGTCGAACGATGCGCAAGGCCGCCTTCGGATACGCTGGCTGCCCGCGCGCATGGTCAAGGGCGTGGCCTGTGATACGCCGATGCTCGGCTTCCGGGTGAATACGTGCAACACGCTACGCCTGTGGAAGAGCGAGGCTATCGAGTCCTTCGACCTGCAGGACTTCCACGCCGGCGACTATTACCAGGCCGTGCAGGAAAAGGTGATCTCGGAAACGCTGTCCAAGGTCCTGTATCCGAATGACGAGCCGGAAGCCGGCAAGCGGCTGCGCCTTGCCCAGCAGTACTTCTTCGTCTCATGCTCGCTGCAAGACATGCTGTGTCTGCTCGATATGAAGGGCGAACCCGTATCGCGTTTCGCCGACATGTTCACCGCGCAACTGAACGACACGCATCCCGCCATCGCCGTCGCGGAACTGATGCGCCTGCTCGTGGACGAGCGGCTGCTCCCCTGGGACGAGGCATGGGACATCACGCGCCGTACACTCGCTTATACCAACCATACGCTCCTACCTGAAGCGCTGGAGACGTGGGGGCTGCCCCTTTTTAGCCGATTGCTACCGCGTCCGCTCGAGATCATCTACGAGATTAACCGCCGGTTTCTCGACGAGGTGCGGCAGGCATTTCCGGGTGACGAAGTGCGCGTTGCGCGAATGTCGATCATTGACGACGCAGGTGACAAAAAGGTGCGCATGGCCCACTTGTCGACCGTCGGTTGCCACGCGGTGAACGGCGTTGCGGTGCTGCATTCTGCGCTCCTCACGCAGACCGTGCTGCGCGACTTTGCGCAGTTGTGGCCCAAACGTTTTCACAACGTTACGAACGGTGTCACGCCGCGCCGCTTCATTCTGCTCGGCAATCCGAGCCTTGCCCGGCTGCTTGACGAAACGGTGGGCGAGGGGTGGGTCACGGACCTCATGCGGCTTCGGCAACTCGAGATGCATGTCGACGATTCGGCGTTTTTGGAGAAGTGGCGTGCGGTCAAGCGTTCGAACAAAAAGGTGCTGGCGGAGCACATCCGCACCGTCACGAATGTCATTGTGGATCCCGACGCACTTTTCGACATCCAGGTAAAGCGTATTCACGAGTACAAGCGACAGCATCTGAACGCGCTCTACGTCATCACGCTTTACCAGCGTCTGCGCTGTAATCTAGAGCGGGGCAGCGTGCCGCGCTGTTTTATCTTCGGCGGAAAGGCGGCGCCAGGTTACGCGATGGCGAAACTGATGATCCGGCTGATCACGGGCATCGCCGAGGTGGTGAATAGCGATCCCGCCATGGAGGGTAGGCTCAAGATCGTGTTCCTTCCCAACTTCAATGTGAAGAACGCGCAGTTCATCTATCCCGCTGCCGACCTGTCCGAGCAGATTTCAACCGCCGGCAAGGAAGCATCCGGCACCGGGAACATGAAATTCATGATGAACGGCGCGGTTACGATCGGAACGCTGGACGGCGCCAACGTCGAGATCCGCCAAGAAACAGGTGACGAAAACTTTTTTCTGTTCGGTCTAACTACCGAACAGGTGGAATACCTCAAACACGAAGGCTATCGGCCTGCGCAGTATTTCGAAGGCAATGCGGAGTTGCACGACGTGTTGGACCTGATCGCCGGCGGACACTTTTCGCGCGGTGACCGGCAGGTGTTTCGTCCGCTCATCGAGAACCTACTGCAGGTCGATCCATTTCTCGTGCTCGCCGATTACGCTGACTATGTGGCGTGCCAGGAGCGCGTGAGCGAGGCCTGGAAGGACGGGGCACGCTGGACCCGCATGTCGATTCTCAACACGGCGCGCTCGGGGAAGTTCTCGTCGGATCGCGCGGTCGGCGAATACTGTGAGCGGATATGGAAGATTGCTCCCGTGAGAATCGGCCTTGATCGGTCCTGAC
The DNA here is from genome assembly GCA_051961035.1 of Trinickia sp. Taxonomy (GTDB): domain Bacteria; phylum Pseudomonadota; class Gammaproteobacteria; order Burkholderiales; family Burkholderiaceae; genus Trinickia. The sequence goes on from JBQCDS010000736.1 coordinate 13,029, forward strand.
ACTGAACCCGTTCCGCGCTATGCGGTCGGAGCCGGGTCGCGGATTCCTTCTCACGTCTGTGAAGAGACCGTCGATGCGACTCGTGCGGTGCTGCGTGCAAAGAAGAATTCGGTACTTGAGGATGTCTTGTTCGAGCTGCAGTCGCCGAATGTCGCGTCGAAGCGATTCGACCTGCTCCTCCAATTCCGCTCGCCCATGGAAGAAAAGAATTCTTACCCCGTTTACGAGCTTCCACAAGTACGATCGCAACCGCGGCGCGTTCGCAGCGCCACACATCGCGCTCATTGATTGTCACGCGCCACGGTGGCCTGCCGCCCCTGAAACGCCGGCAGGCGCCAGCCGAAATACAGCGACGCGAGCCGAAGGATGACGCACGCGATCGTAGCGAACCATGGCGTCCACCAGTCCGTCCAGCCCGCGTAGTAGAAGCCTACCTGCACCACCGCACCGAAGAGCGCGGCGGACGCGTAAATCTCGCGCTCGAGTATCGCAGGCACGCGCGAGAGAACCACGTCGCGCATTACGCCGCCGCCAACGGCGCTCACAATACCCAATAAAATCGCGAGCTCAGCGCTGTGGCCGTACACGAGCGATTTTTGCGCACCCGACACGGCGAACAACCCGAGCCCGATCGCATCAAAGAACAGCACCGGTTGACGCAGACGACGCACGTGCGGATATGCGAGAATCGTGACCGCGGACGCGACCAGTGACGTGGCCAGATAGCGCCAGTTCGAGAGTCCAGCCGGTGGCACTGCACCGATGCAGACATCGCGCACAATGCCGCCGCCGCATGCAACCATGAACGCGACCGAAGCGATGCCGAACAGATCGAGCCGCCTCTGCCGCGCGGCAACGGCACCGCTGATCGCGAATGCGAACGTGCCGGTCAGATCTAGGAAAGTGTAGACCGTGTGGGCATTCACGATGATTTGTCTTATCGGTCGAACCAGGCTCCGGCAGCACACAGCATGGCTTCCAGGCCCGTACGCAATGTAGGGTCGAGCGTCGGTGCGAACTGCGGCGAGTGGTTGCTCGGGATTAGATTGAGCTGCTTCGCCGCTTTTGCCTTCGCATAGACCTCGGGCTCTGTGCCGCCGACGAACCAGAACGTGTACGGCACGTTCCATTCGCGCCCGAATACGCCGAAGACCTCGCTCGCAGCGGCCAGCTGCGTCACGTAAGCGCGCTCGCCAAACCACGCCTCAAACGCCGCGCGCAGGCCTTCGGTGACAGCGTGGTCGTTTTCAGTGCGGGGATAGCTGCTGAGCGTCGTGAACTCCGGCTCGCGCGGCGCATTGGAAGCCGCGCACTCGGCGCAGCAGATGCGACGGATCGCGCCCAGCATGTACTCCCGCACGTCATCGTCGAAGGTACGCATGTTGAGCTTGAGTGTCGCGTCGTCAGGGATGATGTTTTCTTTCGTGCCGGCTTGCAGCGCGCCGACCGTCAGCACCGCGCTTGCCCGCGGCGAGATTTCACGCGAGACAATCGTCTGCAGGCGCAAGGTCGTCGACGCGGCCATGATGACAGGGTCGATCGATGTTTGCGGTTGCGAGCCATGTGAGCCGCGCCCGAATAGCCGAACCTTCAGACTGTCCCCGGCCGAGAGGATCGTGCCGGCGCGATAGCCCACCGTGCCCGCAGGGCCAACCATCACGTGCTGGCCGAGAATGACGTCGGGCTTCGGGAAACGCGACATCATGCCGTCGTCGATCATGCTGCGCGCGCCGCGCGCGACTTCCTCGCCCGGCTGGAACACGGCGAGAAGCGTCCCGCGCCAGGCGTCCCGATACTCGGCCATGAGGCGCGCCACGCCCATCAGCCACGTGACGTGCAGATCGTGTCCACAAGAATGCGCCACGCCTACCTCGAGACCGTCCTCGTCAGTCGCCTTCGCGGTGCTCGCATACGGCAGCCCGGTCGCCTCGGCCATCGGCAGGGCATCCATGTCGGCACGCAACATCACCGTGGGCCCTTCGCCATTGCGCAACAAGGCAACGACGCCCGTGACGCCGACCTCGCGCGTCACCTCGTACCCGAGCTTGTTGGCGTAGTCCGCCACGATCGATGCGGTGCGGACTTCCTGCATCGACAACTCCGGATGCTGATGCAAGTCCTTGTAGATCGCTTCGAGCTCGGGCAAAAGCGCGTCGATCGCTGTCGCCATCGTTTCGATCAATTTCGACATGGACGGCTCCTTGCTGTTTACGTCACGTGCGGGCCGCAAATGGGCGCTGCACTTACCCATGGGGCGCGACGGACGCTTCGCCGTTCAACAGGTTGTTCGAAAGCTTTTGGAGCAACTGCTCGAGCGTTTTGCGCTCGCTCGCTGTCAACACTTTCACCAGATCTCGCTCGAGCGCCAATCCCAACGCTTCGGATGCCTGCGCGATTTCCAGACCATCAGGCGTAGCACGTAGCGCAATGCTGCGGCAGTCTGACGGATGCATGCTTCGGCTGATGAGTCCACGCGTTTGAAGCGCGGCAAGCACTTTCGAGAGCAGCGTTTTTTCGACCAGCGTGCGTTGCGAGACTTTTTTAGGCGTGATGTCGGGCTCGGCGCACACAAGGCGCAGTACGCGCAGTGCGCGCACATCAAGGCTCCAGCGCTCGCGGTAGACCGCATTCGCACGCTCGATCAGCAACGCGCTGGTGAGATCGAGCCTGAAGGTTAGAAAGTCAGAGTACAAAAGCTGCTCCACGATCACCTGTCA
>JBQCDS010000737.1:0-2060 GCA_051961035.1 Trinickia sp.
CGCTGCTCTTCAATACGCGCGCGGGCCACAAGATGCTGGTGCTCGCAGCCGTGTTGCTCACGATCGGACTCACGCTGATCCGAAAGATCGCGAACCTGGACACCTCGCGATGAAAGCAACCGACATCTGGACGGATCTCGCACTCGTCGCGCTGCTCGTTTGCGTGACGCTATGGCTGGTGCTACATGGCCGCAGCATGCGTTCGCGCATCGCACAGCGTACGCGCAGCAGCGTGATGCGCGCGAGTGCGCCGGGGCAAGAGCGGAACGTGCCGCAACAACTCGCGCACAAGGTCGCGACGATCGGCGAGCGGATGCCGATCATCGATGCCGCCGAGCGCGGCAAGCTCGCGACGCGCCTTGCGAGCGCCGGGTTCCGCGAGACGCGTGCCGTTTCGATCCTCGCGGGATTGAAGATCGTCTGCGGCGCCTGCGTCGCGCTCGGCGCCATCGTGCTCGCGCCGCACCTGCCGCGCATCGGCGGCTACTTCGTCATGCGCCTATTGGCCATGGCCGGGGCGTTCGTCATCGGCATGATGCTGCCCGAGTATGCGCTCGGCTACGCCATCAAACGCCGCCAGCGTGCGATTTCCGCAGCCTTGCCCGATGCGCTCGATCTGCTCGTCATCTGCACGAACGCCGGCAATAGCCTTGTCGTCGCCATCAAGCGTGTCGCCGCCGAGTTGCATACGATCTGCCCGCCGTTGTCGGATGAGTTTTCCGTGACGGCCGATGAACTGCAGATCGGCGGCGACAGCGCGAGCGCACTGAACGCGATGGCCGCGCGTATCGGCATCAGCTCGATGCGCGCGTTGGTGACGACGCTCGTGCAATCGCAGCAGTACGGCACGCCGATCACGCAGTCGCTGCGCATGTTGTCGCGTACCGAGCGTTCGATGCAAATCATCGCGCTCGAGGAAAAGGCCGCGAAGCTCGCGCCGAAGATGACGCTGCCGATGATGCTGTTCATCATGCCGACCGTCGCGCTCATCGCGGCCGGCCCGGCCGTCATCCGGCTCATTGCCGTGTTTCATCATTGAATCGAATGGATTGACGGTCGCATCGACCGTGGGAGGTTTTCTTGGATCCGATCACTATGCCGTCGCGGCGCTTGCTCATTGCCGCGCTCGCGATCTGCGCACTGTCCGCAGGCTTGCTGACCGGTTGCGCGAGCGGGCCGCGCGTGCAATCGCGCCCGGTGCTCAGCGAACGCGGCGCGGATAAGAGCACCGATTTGCACATCGCCGAAAGCGCGCTGGAAAGCGGCGATATACCGCTCGCCATCTCGCTGTTCGAGCGCGCGCTGAAGGCCGATCCGCACTCGCTGCCCGCTGAACTCGGCCTGGCCGATGCGATCTATCAGACCGGCGATTTGCCGCGCGCGGGCGTGCTCTATGGCCAGGTTGCCGCAGCCACGCCCGACGATCCGCGCGCACAGCTCGGCATGGCGCGCGTCGCACTGCGCGAGCGTCATCTCGACGACGCCGTCGCGCGCTATCGTCGCCTTGCGCAAACGCATCCCGACAATGCCGTCGTAGCCGAGGGCCTCGGGGCCGCGCTCGATCTGCAAGGCAAGCACGGCGAGGCCCAAGCCGTCTACCGCGCCGCGCTGGTGCAGCATCCCGAGGTACAAGGGCTCAAGGCCGATCTCGGGCTTTCGCTGGTGCTCGATCAGCATGCACGCGAAGGTGCGAACGTCTTGCTCGACGTCGCCGGCCTGCCCGACGCACCGGTGCAAGCGCGCGAAAACCTCGCGCTGGCCTACGGCGTGCTCGGCAACGGCGCGGCGGCCAAACAAATTCTGACGGCCGACATGCCGGTCGCCTCCGCCGAAGACAACCTGCGCTTCTATCAGAATCTGCGCGCGCGTTGGGATGGCCAACCATCCGATCGAGCGGTGTCGGAGCAAGTCAACGCCCGTACGACGGCAAGCAACGATGCCGCGCCGCTCGCGGAGATCGGAAGAGCGCCGTGCCCGGACCCAGGGTGACTCGGGTGGATCAGATCTCTCTCCTCGCCGGAGAAGAAAAAGGCGTCGCGGCGCGCGTGTGCGGGCTCGGG
>JBQCDS010000738.1:0-6085 GCA_051961035.1 Trinickia sp.
TGCCGAAATAGGTGTAATTGCCGTTCAAGCCGAGTGCGATGACACCCGCGATGATGATGGCCGTAATCAAGACCCCACTCGCGCGAGCTTCGAAGCTGCGTGTCAGCTCTTCAATGGCGAAGACGACGCCGGCGAGCGGCGTATTGAACGCGGCCGACAGCCCGGCCGCCGCGCCCGCCAATACCAATTGCCGCTCGATGCGCGCGGTCGAGCGCGGAAAAAACCGCCGCAGGTTGTACATCAACGCCGCGCCAATCTGCACGGTCGGGCCCTCGCGGCCGATCGTGAAGCCTCCGAGAATCGCGAGCAGGGAAACCAGTATCTTGCCGGCCATCAGCCGCAACGCGAGCGTGCGGGGGCCAAGCGTTGCCGTGCCTTCGTGCAATGCGGCGATCACTTGCGGGATGCCGCTGCCCTCCGAGCCTCGAAAAAACTGCCGAGTGAGCCACACGCATGCGGCGGAGATCGCCGGCGTCACGAGGAGCGGCAGCCACGCATGACGATGCTGCATCACACGAAACGCGTCGTAGCCCCAATCAATGAGCCTGGCGTAGAGAACGGCCATCAGGCCTACCGCGATCGCCCCTAGCCAGAACACGCCGTAGCGGCGCCAGAACTGCCGCGCTCGTCGCACGACGCCGGAGTACTGGGAGGGATGGGCCAGGGCCATGATGCTCGAGGGGTAAAGGTGAGGATTATATCCGTGCGCAACCGGCATACCCCGGGGCGCGCCCACCGCGCGGGCCGCTCACTTCGATTACGACTTCGTTAAATGTGTGGCGCCGTATTGCGCCGGAAACACAGGGACTGCCATACCGCGAAGGAATGAGGGCGGGGCCAGCGAATCGATGTAATAAGCGCAGCCCCTACGCTTACAAATTGCAACGAAAGCGCGCCTGGCATGCGGTTCAATCGCAGTCATTCGGCTCACCGTCGAATAGAACATCCACAACCGCGACGCTTGGAGAATCGTATGAAACGCTCGACCCTATTTCTGATGGCAGGCGCGCTCGCTGCACTGCTGCTCGGCGGCTGCGTCATCGCACCGGCCCCCGGCTACTATGGCTACTACGGCGGACACCACCACGGTTACTACTACGATCGCTGAGTCATAAAGGAGTAGCGGATCGAAGGTTGCGATCAGGCCAACAGCGCTTCTACCGCGAGAACGGCCGTGAATGCGGCGGCGTTCGCGAGCAGGGCCTCGATCACGATCCCGAGCCAGCTCTTCGGGCGGAAACGGATGGCAAGCAACAGTGCCAGGAGCAAGGCGAGAGCGAGGATGGCTACCATGTCGCCATTGTCGATGCGGAGGTCCATCGTCGTCTCCTGTACGCAAAAGTGCGAAAAGCCGTCGCGATAGGGCTTCGGCCCAGTATAGACGCGCGGTATGCACCGACAAGCCAGTAAAAATCCCGATGCTTTCATCGCACGCAAGCATGCGGCCGGCACAGTAGGGCCGATGTAATGAAAATTACTCAAGCGAGGAATTTTTAGCCCCCGAAAGGCACCAAGCCGATCTGGGCCATGCAAGGGCTGTGAAAATAAGGGTGCGCTTTAATGAATTCGTCGACAGCACGATCTATCGAGGTCGATTTACTAAGAGGCATCGCGCTGCTCGCGATTGCCATCGATCACATTTCGGTGAGCGTGCTATCCCAGGCGACGCTGCACCGCTACGCATATTGCGACGCGGCGGAGGTGTTCGTTTTTCTTGGCGGCTTTGCGTCGGCTTCCGGTTACGCGAACATCGCGGCCCGCCGTGGCGATACAGCGGCGCGCCATCGTTTCCTCAAGCGTGCTTGGGAGATTTATCGCGCCTATCTGCTGACGGCGGTGCTCATGCTCGTTTGCGGCGCCATCGCCGCGAGCTTGCCGATCGGTTCGCCGCTCGTTGCCGAATCGGGATGGTCTGGTTTCGCGCATCGGCCCGTGCAAGGGCTCATTGACATCGCCACGTTGCGACGGCAGCCGTTTCTTTCGGCCGTGCTGCCGATGTACCTGCTCTATGCGCTGAGTGTATCCGTGGTGGTGCCGCTCGCGCGGCGCATGCCGGTTCTCTTGTTCGCAGGCAGTCTCGCGCTCTGGCTTGGCGCGCCGTGGCTCGCAGGCACGTTGCCCGGCGTCGCCGATTGGCCGTTCAATCCGTTCGCCTGGCAACTGCTGTTCATGCTCGGGGTGCTGTGCCGCCTGCATCCCGTGCCCGCGCAGATGCAGACATCGAGCGCCGGTCATGCGTTGACGGCCGCCGCTTTCGCGGTGGCGCTGACGTTCGCGTTCGTGAAGCTCTGCATCGATAGCCATCCGTCGCCCGGCTATATGAAACAAAATCTGGCGAGCGTGCGCATCGTCAGTTTTCTGGCGCTCGCGTGGCTGTGTGCGCAGGCGGTACGGCTCGGCTGGATGCGAACGCTGGCCGAACGCTTGCCCGCGGTGGTGACGGTGGGAAAGCAAGGGCTTGTCTGTTTCGTCGGCGGCACCGTTGTCTCGATCGCCGTCGATACGGCCGTTCGGCTGGTACGCGCCGACACTAACGCGTTTGCACGGCTCGTCGGCGATATCGTGGCCGTCACGGCATTGATCGTATTGGCGCGGATTGCGGCGGCGCGACGTCCGGCGAGCGCCGCGAATCAAGCAGCGGCGCCGGCCGCGCCGTTTGCCCGGGTCACTTGGAGCATGCGCTCGCCGCGCGATCGTCGCGAGCCGTGATCGATCAGGACAACGGAACGCCGCGCGTTTCCCGCATCGCGATGACCGCGATCAGGCTCACGGCTGCCGCCATGGAAACGTAGGCTCCGACCCAGGCCAATCCGCCGCGCGCGGCCAGCATTTGCGCGATGTAGGGAGCCACCGAGGCGCCGAGAATGCCGCCGAGGTTGTAGGCCACGCCGGCACCCGTGTAGCGTACGGCGGTTGGGAACAACTCGGGCAACAGCGCGCCCATCGGCGCGAACGTGACGCCCATCAGGAACAGTTCCAGCGTCAAAAAGAGCGTGATGAGCGCGGGCGAGCCGCTGCCGACGAGCGGCGCCATCGCAAAGCCCGAGGCAATCGCCGCGATGGTGCCTGCGATCAGCACCGGGCGGCGGCCAAAGCGATCGCTGGCCCACGCGGCGAGCGGCGTGGCGAGCGCCATGAACAGCACGGCGAAGCAGAGCATGCCAAGGAAGCTTTGCCGCGAGATGTGCAACGTCGACACGCCGTACGAGAGCGTAAACACCGTCGAGATATAGAACAGCGTGTAGCACACGACCATCGCGAATGCGCCCGCGAGCGTTGCCCGGCTGTGATGGGCGATCAGCGAGGCGAGCGGCACGCGCACGCGTTCGGCGCGTTCGATGGCGGCGCGAAACGCGGGCGTCTCGGCGATCTTCAGGCGCACGTACAAACCCAGCGCGACGAGCGCGGCGCTGGCGATGAACGGCACGCGCCATCCCCAAGAACGAAACTGCGCGTCGGAGAGTCCGAGCGCGAGTGCGAAGAACAGGCCGTTCGAAGCCAGGAAGCCGACCGACGGCCCCAACTGCGGGAACATGCCGAACCATCCGCGACGGCCCGCCGGTGCGTTCTCGGTGGCGAGCAACGCGGCGCCGCCCCATTCTCCACCGAGCCCGATCCCTTGCCCAAAGCGCAGGATGCAAAGGAGAACAGGCGCCATCGAGCCCAGCGTGTCGTAGCCCGGCAAGAAGCCGATCAGCGTCGTCGACAGCCCCATGACGAGCAGCGAGGCGACAAGTGTGGATTTGCGTCCGATGCGATCGCCGAAATGGCCGAACAGAAATGAGCCGATCGGTCGCGCGACGAACGCGATGCCGAACGTCACGAACGCCGACAGCGCTTGCGCCGTGGCCGATCCGTGCGGAAAGAACACCGGGCCGATCACGAGCGCGGCGGCGGTGGCGTAGACGTAGAAATCATAGAACTCGATTGCCGTGCCGATGAAGCTGGCAAAGACGATGCGGCCGCGGCTCGAGCTGTTCGCCGTGTCGGACATGGGCGTCACGGAGGACGATGACGGCGAAGCGGACATGTTGGGTCTCCGGTGGTTGCCGCTGCCGCGCGGGTGCACATCTGCGGCAGCGTATGTCGTTTGCGCAAAGCGCGAAGGCACGTGTCGCTCGACGCGCGTATGAAAGCACGGACGCGCGGCGCGAACGGCGAGAGAAAAAACGGAAATACGTTTCGACAAACGTGGCGCGCGAATGGCGCAGGCAAGGCGTCGGATTCGCCCGGCGCCCAACCGGATAGGCCGGGCGTTGCGAACGTGGCCGGGGGATCCGGCAACGGTGCGCAAAATTATAGCGAGCATGCGCGATGCGCCGCAACGGCGAGCTGCGGCGGGAAGCTCGGCGCCGTGCGGCTTGGCGTTAATCGAACGTCAGCGCTTGCGGCGCGGCCAGTTCGCGCAACTCGAATTTGCCGTCCGTGTTGAACAGCCAGTCTTCCATCAGATCGATCCGGCCCACCCCATTGAGCAGCTTGGCCGGAGGTGGGGGTAATGGCGACGCGCGGCGCAGCGTGGCGAGCGCCGTCGCTTCGGCTTCGTCGTCGCCGTTCGTGCGATAGACGGACGAGCTCAAGACCTTGCCGTTGCGATCGACGGTGAACGCCACTACGACGACTGAGCGCAGCATCGCTTGCGGGGCGCGATGCTCGACATAGGACGGGCTGCGTTCGACGATACGCCGAGCGATTGCTTCTCGGTATTGATCCATCGTCAGGCTGTTGACGGCCGCTGCGGGGGGGAGCGTGCTGGCGCTGGGGCGCGTCGGCGGTGTGAAGGTGCAGGCCGATGCAACAAACACTGCTGCCAGTGCGGCAAGGCCGTTCAGCGCGCGCACGCGTAATGCGCGGGTACGCACGAGATCGAGTGTCATGGTGAGTCGCGATGTGACTTGCGCGCTAGATCGAGCGCGGGGCGATGTTGTGCCTTTAGCGTAGTCAATCGCACGCCGCTGCGCATCCCGTTTCGAACGATGACCGCGCGTGCGCCCGTCGTTCAGGCTCGAGCGAGCGAGGTCGACCGAGGGATGTCTGCACCCGTTGCAGAAATGGCGAAGCGCATATCGATAGACCAGCCGTCAATAGACGACGAGCGATTCCGTCCACGTGTGGGTGCCCATGTTGCCGGACCCTTCGACCATCCACTCATACTCGCCGTAACCCGCGCCTTCGCCGGGCCAGGGGTTCATGAAGTACAGCGCATAGTACCGAGCGTCGTAGCCGTTGACCACGATAAAGTGGCCGCCGCCGTACGGCCATGACCAAAGGACGATGACCGGCTCGCGTAGATCGATGCTTCTCAGCGTTTGACGGAACGAGAGCGGCCCGCGGTAGTAGCGCGAATCGCGGCGGCCCAGCCACCACAGCACTCCGCTAATGCCGGTCGTGCCCGTTAGCGTGTTCGGTGAATTGACGTAGTCGTTCCAATAGAACGGCGCGTTTTCGCAGGCATACCCGGTCGAGCTCACCCAAGTCGCGATGCCGCATTGCGAGCTCGACACCCCGCGATAGGTGAGCACGGCATTCGCAGCCGCAGCCCAGCACCATTCGCTGTGCTGTTGCGTGACATGCCGAACGTTGAGTTGCTGCGCGACGGCTGCGACGAATGCGGGGGCGACGACGATGGCGAGGCAGCCCAGCAAGCGAGCGGCGATTCTAGTATTCATGGCAATCTCCCGAATGATCGCTCAATGGTCGGTTCGCAGGTCGCGCATGCCGCGCCGCACGCGTGGCCGCAACGCGGTATCGACTTGCGCTTCGGATAGAGCGGATGCCGGCTCGACGGTGTCGGCCCCGAGCGTGGAGAGCACGGCGCGCGCGCTCGCGAGCGGGATGTACACGGGCGCACGCCAACCGTGCGTCGCGTTGGGCAGGACGACTTCGACGAAATCGGCGACGGCTTGCCGGCTTCGGATAAAGCGCAGACGCGCGCCAGGGTGGGGCTGCGCATAGTGCGAGGCGATGGAAGCGATCTCGCCGGCCAGCTCGCTCGCGCCGGCCTCGACCATCGTCCAACGGCCGTGCAAGAGCGCGACGGTGACGAGCCCCACGCCCTTGCCGTTCGCCATGACGATAAACCGCC
>JBQCDS010000739.1:0-4204 GCA_051961035.1 Trinickia sp.
CGCGCGTTCGGCGAGTGGTCCGCGCTGCCGCTCGATGCACGTGTCGAGATCGTGCGCCGTTTCGCCGCGCTGTTGACCGAGCGCAAGGAGCACATCGCTCACGCGATCGGGCGCGAAACCGGCAAGCCGCTTTGGGAGGCGCGCACGGAAGTGGCGGCGATGGCGGCGAAGGTCGGCATCTCCATCACGGCGTATCACGAGCGCACCGGGGAAAAGCGCGTGCCGATGGCGGACGGCACCGCGGTGCTGCGGCATCGTCCGCACGGCGTCGTGGCCGTATTCGGGCCGTACAACTTCCCCGGCCATTTGCCGAACGGGCATATCGTGCCGGCACTGATCGCGGGCAACGCGGTGGTGTTCAAGCCGTCCGAGCTCGCGCCCGAGGTGGCGCGCTCGACGGTCGACGTATGGCGCGAGGCGGGCCTGCCCGCCGGCGTGCTCAATCTGGTTCAAGGCGAAAAAGACACGGGCGTGGCGCTGGCCAACCATCGTCAAATCGACGGCCTTTTCTTCACGGGAAGCTCGGACACCGGCACGCTGCTTCACAAGCAGTTCGGCGGCCGGCCCGAAATCGTGCTGGCACTGGAGATGGGGGGCAACAATCCGCTCATCGTGGCCGAGGTGGAAGATGTCGATGCGGCCGTTCATCACACGATTCAATCGGCGTATTTGTCGGCAGGCCAGCGCTGCACCTGCGCGCGCCGGATCTTCGTGCCGCGAGGCGGGTTCGGCGATCGCTACCTCGCGCGTTTGACCGAAGTCACCTCGCGCATTGCGTACGGGCTGTACGACGCCGAGCCGCAACCGTTCATGGGCGCCGTCGTCTCGGCACGTGCGGCGGCGAAGCTTGTCAGTGCGCAGGAGCGGCTCGTTGCCGCAGGCGCTGAGCCGCTCTTGAGGATGGAGCAGCGCGACGAGCGCCTCGGCTTCGTGAGCCCGGCCATGCTCGACGTCACCGATGTGCGCGCGTTGCCCGACGAGGAACATTTCGGCCCACTCGCGCAAATCGTGCGCTATGCGGATTTCGACGAGGCGATCGCGCGTGCGAACGACACGGTGTACGGGCTATCGGCGGGGCTGCTTGCCGACGACGAGGCACGATGGGTGCAATTTCATCGCACGATTCGCGCGGGCATCGTCAACTGGAACCGTCCGACGAACGGGGCCTCGTCGGCGGCGCCGTTCGGCGGCACGGGCCGCTCGGGCAATCATCGGCCCAGCGCTTACTACGCGGCCGATTACTGCGCGTATCCGATGGCCTCGGTCGAAAGCGCGCAACTCACGATGCCCGCGAGCGTTTCGCCGGGCCTCCAATTCTAGGACAAGCCAAGGATCGACGATGCAAGCACGGGAAGCCAATTTCGACGGACTCGTAGGTCCGACGCACAACTACGCGGGGCTGTCGTTCGGCAACGTGGCGTCGCAGACGAACGAGAAATCGATCGCCAATCCGCTCGCTGCCGCCAAGCAAGGCCTGCGCAAGATGAAGCAGCTTGCCGATCTCGGCTTCTTGCAAGGCGTGCTGCCGCCGCAGGAACGCCCGTCGCTGCGGTTGCTGCGGGAGCTCGGTTTTTCCGGCTCGGATGCGGCTGTAATCGAGCGCGCGGCCAAGGACGCGCCCGAGCTGTTGGCGGCGGCCAGTTCGGCATCGGCGATGTGGACGGCCAATGCGGCGACGGTCAGCCCATCGGCCGATACGCACGACGGCCGCGTGCATTTCACGCCGGCCAATCTCACGAGCAAGCTCCACCGTGCGATCGAGCACGAGGCGACGCGTCGCACGCTGTCCGCGATCTTTGCCGATACGCAGCGCTTCGTCGTGCATGAGGCGTTGCCGGGCACGCCCGCGCTCGGCGACGAAGGCGCCGCAAACCACACGCGATTTTGCGCGCAGTACGGCGAGCGCGGCGTCGAGTTCTTCGTCTACGGACGCAGCGAATATCGGCGCGGCCCCGAGCCCGTGCGCTATCCGGCGCGCCAAACGTTCGAGGCCAGCCGCGCCGTCGCACAGCGGCACGGTCTTGCGGAAGCGGGCACCGTCTACGCGCAGCAAAGCCCGGACGTGGTCGATGCGGGCGTGTTCCACAACGATGTGATCGCCGTGGGCAATCGGCAAACGCTGTTTTGCCATCAGCGCGCGTTCGTCGAGCAAGAGGCCGTCTATGATCAGTTGCGCACGCAACTATCCGCCACGGGCGCGCAATTGAACGTCATCGAAGTGCCCGATGCGCGCGTGAGCGTGTCCGACGCGGTGTCCTCGTATCTATTCAACAGTCAGTTGCTGGCGCGCGACGACGGTCGCGATGTGCTGGTGGTGCCGCAGGAATGTCGCGAGAATCCGCGCGTGTCGGCTTATCTGGACGATCTCATGAGCGGATCGGGGCCGATCGGCGAGTTGCTCGTCTTCGATCTGCGCGAAAGCATGAAGAACGGCGGCGGGCCCGCATGCTTGCGTCTGCGTGTCGTTTTGAACGAGGCGGAGCGGCATGCCGTCACGCCAGGCGTGTGGATCGACGACGGCTTATTCGCGCGGCTCGACGCATGGATCGGCAAGCATTATCGCGATCGACTCGCTCCGAGCGATCTCGCCGATCCGAAGCTGCTCGACGAATCGCGCACGGCGCTCGACGAGCTGACGCAGATCCTTGGGCTGGGTTCGCTCTATGATTTCCAGCGCTGAGGCACGGGTACCGGCGATGCTTGCCGATTTTCTGGCATTCACGCTCGCCGGCTCGCGCCCTGAAGCGGGGAGCGAGGCGGGCGAGTGTGCGGGCGGCGTGAACTATCGCTGGCGGGACGAGGGCGTGCTTGAATTGACGCCCGCGTCGGGTGCATTTGCGGTGGCGTCCGATGCGCGGCCGCTGCGCAGCATCTTGGTGTCGTCCGGCGTGCATGGCGACGAAACGGCGCCGATCGAGTTGCTTTCGCGGATGGTTGCCGACATCGCGCGCGGCCGCCTCGCGCTCGCCTGTCGCCTGGGCATCGTGCTCGGCAACGCGGCCGCCATGCGCGCGGGGTGTCGTTATATCGACGATGATTTGAACCGGCTTTTCTGCGGCCGGCATGCGCAGCTGCCGCAAAGCCGTGAGGCGCCGCGCGCAAGCGTGCTCGAAGCGGCGGCGGAGCGTTTTTTCGCGGGTGCCGCGCACGATGCGGCTTCGCGCTGGCATATCGACATGCACACGGCGATTCGTGCGTCCGTATTCGAACGGTTCGCGCTGCTGCCGCATACGGGCAGGGCGCCTTCGCGCGCGATGTTCGAGTGGCTCGCCGATGCACGTATCGAAGCGGTCTTGCTGCACACGGCGAAGGGCAACACCTATACGCATTTCACGGCCGAAGCATTCGGCGCGAATGCGTGCACGCTCGAGTTGGGCAAGGTAAGGCCCTTCGGCCAGAACGACCTCGCGCGTTTCGCGCGCGCTGACGAGGCGGTGCGCGGCCTTGTCTCGGGTGCGAGCGAGCCGGGCGCCGCCCCGATGCCGCGCGTGTTCACCGTCATCGGACAAATTACCAAACACAGCGATGCCTTCGAACTGTGCATGTCCGACGACGTCGCCAATTTCACGCCGTTTGCAAAAGGCACGGTGCTCGCCCGCGATGTCGATTATTGCTATGCCGTCACGCATGACGAAGAGCGAATCGTCTTTCCGAATCGCACGGTGAAGCCTGGCCTGCGGGCGGGGCTGACCGTCGTCGAGACGACACGGGAGACGTTTGCCGGGTTGGCGGCGTAAGCGCGAACGCGGTGATGCGGATGCCGAGGCGCCCTTTCAGCTAGCGAGCGGCGACGCCGTGCCGACCTGGTCCGTCTGACGGCCTCGTGTCATATCGGGTGATTCGAACCTTCGTTGCGGCCAAGACGGCAGGGCTCGCTCGCTTGCGCGACTACTGCGCGAAAAACGACCGACGCGTGGGTGCCGGCACGCATCGAGCCGCGCTTACTCGCCCCAATTATCCAAATCGTCCGGATCGTTCGGATCATTGGGAATGACCGCCTGCCATCCCTCAGGGCAATACGTCACGTACGGATAGTACTGGCCCGCCGACATGCAGTAGTACCAATACTGCGCCGCGCCGTCCGAGCCTAACGCGACATCGCCCGGTATGAACGGGTCCGGGTACGGGTAGACCGGCTGCGGATAGAAGTACCAAAGGCCGCCGACCACCCACCACCATCCGTAGCGCCCGCGATGGTGATCAT
>JBQCDS010000740.1:0-3379 GCA_051961035.1 Trinickia sp.
CGGGCGGCAACGGCTGGTATGACGCGCGCCTAAAGGCGAACGGCGTATAAGCCTGGCATGACGTGTCCCGAGTCTTTCCGCATAGACGATCTCGATTTCATCCACGATGATAGCGATTTCAAAGACAGCGGGGCATTCATGCGGAATCTGACTGAGCAACTGACGCAATACGCCGCCTATCACCGCGATCGACGCAATATCGCCACCCATTTCATCGGCATTCCGCTCATCGTGCTGTCGCTGGCAGTATTGCTTTCGCCCCTTGCGATCGTAACGGTCGGTACGGTGCGCGTCTCGCCAGCGTGGCTGCTGTTCGGGGCCGCGACGCTCTACTACCTTCTGCTGGACGTGCCGCTCGGCTCGATCATGGCGGTCGTTAGCGCAGCGTGCGTCGCCTTTGGCACCTGGCTCGCGCAATACGGAACCGCCGTGTCGCTCGGCATCGGCGTCGGCTTGTTCGTGATCGGCTGGATCTTTCAGTTCGTCGGGCACACGGCGTGGGAGCATCGCAAGCCAGCTTTCCTCGACGATTTGATCGGTCTCGTCATCGGGCCGCTGTTCGTGTTGGCGGAAGCGCTGTTCAGCGCGGGCTGGCGTCCGTCGCTGCGCGCGGCCATCGAGGCGGAAGCGGGCTCGACGCGGGTCAATCCGCCGCGCGGCCGCGCGGCTAATGAGTGAAACCGTGCGCTTGGTATTGCCGCGCGGGACAAACCGCAAACGCATTCATTTGGCTGGGCACGAGTGCGGCTCCCTGAGCACATCTGCCAACGACGTTCACCGACCGCCTCATTGACGATTCACGACCGACGACGCCGTGCGCGCGACGACGAGCACCGTGCATCCCTTCGCCGATGACGTGCTATGCCGCGAGCCTGCAGGATAAGACACGGTTTGGCCCGGGTGAAAGTCCGTCCCATCGTCGTCGGTGAAAACACCGTCGAGAATCATGATCAATTCCGTCGAGTCATGTTGATGCTCGAACGAACGCGCCCCCGCGTCCAGACGCATCCAGTAGCTCGTCCATGCTCCGCTCTCGTCCTGTGCCACGGGAATCCAAGAAAACCCGGCAAGCGCGGTGTCGCCGATCGTCATCGGCTGCCAGTCGCGCTCGTCGATCGAATACCAGCGTCGGCCATTTTTGATCTTTAATCCGGCGAGCGCCGGCGCTTCGTCATCGCTTTGCTTCGTCTGCATTGTGCCGCTTCCTCTTTGAACGCCTATAAAAGATGAACGCTTGCTATTTCACGAGCCCGGCTTCCGCACCCTGCCATTCGCGCATCATGGTGCCGACTTCCTCGGCAAGCCACTCGCGAAATAGCACATACTCCGGGCGAAGCTTGGCACTCTTGTTCGTGATCAGATAGTGGTAACGATCGTTGAAGACGAGCGCGTCCTGCACAGGACGAACCAATTGCCCGAGTTCCACTTGACGATGCACGAGATGATGCCAACCGAGCAGCGTACCCTCGCCCGCCTCCGCCTGTGCGACGAGCAGCCGATAGTCGTTGCTTTCCAGATGATCGTTTTCGACGAGCATCTCCGTCGCTTCGCTATGCTGAAACCAATTGCGCCAGACGCGCCAATCGACATGCTCGCAAACTTGCGCCCGCCCCAGCAGAGACAGGTTGAGCGTCGGGTGCGACAGCAGATCCAGCGGCTTCAACGATCGGCCCTTGAAGCGGCGCTCGTGAAATGACGGGCTGCACACGGGATACACCACGTCATGAAAGAGCGGCTCGACTTCGTACTCCGACTCACGCGTCGGAATTTTCGTGATGATGACGTCGGGCTCCATGAGAGCGTCGAGTTCCATGAAATGCTCGGTCACCATGACGTGCAGTTTTATTTCCGGATATCGCTTGCGAAACTGAGGCAGCCTGGCGGACAACCATAGCGCCGAAAACGTGTGCGAAACGCAAAGGGTCAGCGCATGCCTGTCGGCTCGGCGCACGGCCTCCGCCGCTTCCGCGATGTTCATGATCGACAGATACGACGCGTTGTATAGGATGCGTCCCGCATCGGTCAGCGCGATATGCCTGCCCGTGCGTTCGAACAGCGCTACATCGAGCGAATCCTCGAGTTCCTTGATCTGCCGGCTGATCGCGGCCTGAGTCACGCACTGCACCTCGGCGGCCTGCGTGTAGCTTTCGTATCGCGCTGCCGTGACGACGCAGCGCAATGCTCTGAGCGACGGCATTTGGGCGAGAAGTCTGTCAGCGAACACCTGCTTCTTTTGCATTGCTATCACCTTTCAAGCGGACACCCGAGTCGACCGAAGGCCGCACGACCCAAGCGCTCGCATCGGTTGTCGCAACGCAGCTTGTGCGTGGCGGAAATGCGAACGCCTCAGAGGCAATAGTTTGCTAGTGACCCTACTTGCTGACAAGAGAGGTCTACCCGAAGGCGGCACGCCGAAGCTACGCGCCACCGGTAATCCGCTCGAACACCCGATCGAGCGCATCGCCGTAATGCGTATAGGTTCCCCGCTCCGACAGTTCGGCGTGGACCTGCTCGTTGAGCCCACCCGGCGTCATAAAGTGATCGATCATGGCCGCGAAAGACTGGCCGGTTCGCGTCGTGTCGTGCGCCAGGCCGACGCAATATCCCGAGAGAAACGCGCGCGCGGCGTCGTAGGGCAAGCCCTGCTCAACCAGCCACATCGCCTGAGCTTGCAGCACGGCATAGAAACTTGCCATGGTCGCTGTCGCTGCCGAAAGTGCGTCGAATTGGCGCTCTGCATCGACTTCGACGGCTTCGCCGAGCGGCACGAATAGCTGCTTGGTTGTCTCGTCGGGCGGACATATCACGGTGCTGCCCTTGCCTTCGGCCACAGCGGGCAAGGGAATCGCACGCACGATCGGACCCGTCGCTCGCGTGAGCCTACGCAGTTCGTCGATCGGGGTTGCGGCAATGAAACTAATGACGTGGTGATTCGGGCCGAACTGGAGTTCGCTCAACACCTGCTCGGCGACTTGCGGGACGACTGCAAGACAAATTACGTCGGACGTATCGAGCACTTCTTGATTATTGCGGCATACGCGAACGCGCGAATCGAGCGCAGCGAGCCCGGCCGCGATATCCGCATTGCGCGGCGACAAAGCGGCCGAATCGAAACGAACGCCGAACCGAATCAACCCTTTCACAACGGCCTGCGTGATGACGCCGGTCCCAATGAATCCAAGTCGCATTTGACCTCACAAGTGGTAAGCGCGCGGCGCGATGGTGCCGCCGCGCCGCATGAGCCTAGCCAAGCGGCAACGGCTCGGCGGCCCCACTCGGGGCGCCGACAGAATTTTATATAACCCCTCGGGCGGGAAATAAATCATTATACAGGTAGTTTTTTTTTTTTAATAATTTTTATTATTTTTTTTATAATTTT
>JBQCDS010000741.1:0-2789 GCA_051961035.1 Trinickia sp.
GCGATTTCTTCGGCGCGCACACGTTCGAGCGCATCGACAAAGAAGGCAGCTTCCACGCGACGTGGGCCTGAGTTAAACCGTTTTGACGGCAAGATGCGCAAAAGCTGAGCAATGAGGGAGCTTTGCGCATCGAATTTGACGAATGTGACCGGCACTGTTGCTTTCGTTGAAATTCTATATCGTAAAATTAGTGGTTTTCCCCAGATGATTCGCTGACTAAACTGTGATTGATCGCTGCGGCATACAGCATGCGGCGAACCATCGTTTCGGAGGTGAATCATGAAATCACTCGTCTTTGCAATGGTCGCGGCGTCCGCTCTGTCGATTCCGCTCGCTTCGTACGCGCAGCCGACGGAAAACGGCCCGGTCACGCGTGCGCAGGTGCGCCAAGACTTGATCAACTTGGAACAAGCGGGCTGGCAGCCGACCGGTCGCGACGCGTACTACCCGGAAGATATTCAGGCTGCCGAGCAGCGCGTGAACGCGCAACAGGGCTACGGCGGCGTGGCGGCAGGTACGTCGCAGTCCGGGGGCCCCGTTCAGATGGAAAGAGCTCGGCCCGCGAATTCGGACGGTGAACAGTCGCTCTTTTTCGGCCGTTGAAACAGGCCGTTGAAACACTCAGGGAACACGATCGCGCCCCATTGGTCACATAGTAGCGATCGCTTGTGGGTGACACACTGGCTCGCGGCCCATCAAGGGCGCGGGCCAGTTTCGTTTGTATTCGCGTGTCGTGTACGATGCTCGACTAGTACGATCGCAAAGAACGATAACGTGCGGTTTGTCGGCGCAAGCGCTTTGTCAGAGCGCCGGCGGACCGGGTTCGAATGGCAACATCGCATCGATCGAGGGGCCGAGGGTGAAGACGGTGAGTATTTCTACACGACAGCGCCTGAGCATGGCGCGGGTTGCGCTGGCATTGGCCGGCGCAACGTTTCTAGGCGGTTGCGCGACCAGCAATTGGATGGGGCAATCGCCGTTCGCATCTCGAGCTGAGCCCCAGCCGCAGACGTCACGCGTTCCGGCAGGCTACTACCGCGTCAATCCCGGCGACACGCTGCCCGGCATTGCGACCGCATTCGGTCAACGCGTGGAGGATCTTGCCGCATGGAACAACTTGCCGCGCACGGTCATGCTCACCCCCGGGCAAGTGATACGTGTCGCGCCGCAACCGGGCTTGAGCGCCGGCACGAACGACGCCATCGTCGTACGGCCCGCGTGGCCCGCTTACGGGCAAGTCGCTCGCTTGACCGATGCGGGCAACGTCAAAGGCATCATCATTACGGGCAGGCCCGAAGAGCCCGTCAAGGCATCCGCCGATGGCAATGTCATCTACGTCGGTAATGGGGTGGATCAATACAAATCGCTCGTCGTCGTCAAACATGGCGGTGATGTCGTGACCGGCTATGCCGTGAATGGCGAGGTGCTCGTCAAGGAAGGCGACACCGTCAAGAAGGGCCAGCCCATTGCGCAGATGGGCGCCGATTCCATGGGGCGCGGCACCCTCGAATTCGAAATCCGCCGCGCGGGCAAGCCGGTCGATCCGCTCGCCTATCTTCCGCGCTGAGCGGTTCGGGACATCTCTGGCATTCGCCGTGCTGAGTACCCCTGCCATGGGTGCTCACGACATCGACGCAAGCAAGATCGAAAGCCGCTTCACGTGCGTACGAAACGCCTCGAGCGTGTCCCGTTCGCCCGCGACGCTAGGCTGTGGCTGCATCGCCAGTTCCGCGTGCGCTTTCAATTCGTCGGCGATTCGACATCGTGTGTCCGGCGGGAGCGCGCGGATGACCGAGAGTGTCAAAAGTTCTTGCGCGTGAAGCATGCCGATGACCGAATGGATGTTCGTTTGCGTCGTCATGTCGATCTCCGATGAGCGCGACGGTCCTTCCATACTAGGCCAGGCCGATGCGCATCGGGGCGCCGATGCAGCGCTCATGCAATGGGAGGGGCAACGCAGGCCGGGCGCTCGGCGCTTGCAAGCGCGAATCAAGCGCTTAACCAAACGCTAACGAAACGCTCCCGTCACGCGCGTCCGAATTGGCGTAATCTGAACATTTCCGCGGCAAGTGTTTCAGGGCCCCGCGCCAGCAAGGCACATGCCGCTGCTTGTCCGAGGAGGAACTCGATGACAGCCGTCGATCTGGAATTCGACCAGCTCAACAGTACCGTCGATGCGCTACGGCGCTCTATCTCCAACCGATTGATGTACGGCGTCGGTAAAGACGCGGTTGCGGCCAGGCCGCAAGATTGGCTCAACGCCGCGGCGCTGGCCGTGCGCGATCGGCTTGTCGCACGCTGGATGAAAACCACGCGGCAGCAGTACGAGCAAGACGTCAAGCGCGTGTATTACTTGTCGATGGAATTTCTGATCGGCCGCACGTTCACGAATGCCTTGCTCGCGCTCGGCATCTACGATCAGATGAAGGAGGCGCTGGCTAGCCTCGGTGTGGACCTGGAGGCGGTGACGGATCTCGAGCCGGATGCCGCGCTCGGCAACGGCGGCCTTGGGCGATTGGCCGCGTGTTTTCTCGATTCGATGGCGACGCTGGCTATTCCCGGCTTCGGTTATGGGATTCGATACGACTACGGCATGTTCCGTCAGCAGATCGTTCAAGGCGAGCAGGTGGAGACCCCGGACTACTGGCTGCGAGCGGGCAATCCATGGGAGTTTCCGCGTCCGGAGGTGGAGTACGTCGTTCAATTCGGCGGACGCACGATCGTACGTGACGGGCATGTCGAATGGATCGAGACGGATCACGTCAACGCGATGGCGTTCGATACGGTGA
>JBQCDS010000742.1:0-4074 GCA_051961035.1 Trinickia sp.
GCGAACCATCCGACCTACCTCGACGTGGTCGTGCTGCTGGCGCTCGTGCCGCGCGCTTGCTGCGTCGTCAAAAACGTGCACTGGAGCAACCCATGCTTTTGGGGCATCGTGCGCGCGGCGCGCTACATTAGCAACGCCGATCCGTCCGAATTGATCGAGGCCGGCGCGCGTCAGCTTGCCGACGGTTATACGATGATCGTTTTTCCGGAGGGAACCCGTAGCCCTGACGGCGATCGTCTCCATCCGTTTTCGCGCGGTTTCGCCCATATGGCGTTGCGCGCGGGTATTCCGGTTCGGCCAGTGCTGATTCATTGCGATCCGCCGGCATTCACGAAACGAATGCGCTGGTATCACGTGCCGTCGCGGCCGTTTCGCATGCGCGTCGCGGCACTCGCGCCGCTCGCGCTCGACGGTTTCGTCGCTCCCGATACGCCGCAAGCCGCCGCGGCGCGCGCCGTCGCGCAGGCGGTTCAAGCCCATATCACCGAGCATCTGTTTGCCTATGGATTCTTTAAAACTCGAAATTAAGCAGTTGTTGATCGAGGCGCTCGATTTGGAAGATTTGCGCCCCGAGGATATCGATGACGATGCCCCGCTGTTCGATACGGACGGCGTAGGTCTCGATTCGATCGATGCGCTCGAAATTGGCATCGTGCTGCGCAAACACTACGAATTGACGATCGCCGCCAATGACGAGCGCACGCGGGAATACTTCCGCTCGATCAACACGCTTGCCGCGCTCGTTAAAAGCCAACGAGCGGCGGCGCATGCCGACAGCGACACCGAAACGCAAGGGGAATGAACCGTGACCGACATCGAGATTCTCGAGCGCATCCGCGCGATATTTAGCGAAAACTTCGGGATCGACCCGCAGCGCGTCACGCTCGACGCCCATCTGTTCGAAGAGCTCGATCTGGACAGCATCGACGCTGTCGATCTAGCCATCAAGCTTCAAGAAATGACGGGCCGCCGCATCAAGCCGGAGGAGTTCAAATCGGTGCGCACCGTCGGCGACGTCATTGGCGCCGTCGAATCGCTGCTGGCCGCTTGACCCGATGCCCGTAGCCTCGACACCTGCGGCGCACGAGGCGCGCACGGCGTCCCGCATGCGCGTGCGCGCGGTGGCGAGCGTCGTGCTCCAGATCGCCTATCCGGTCGTGATCCTCGCGTTTTGGCGCATCGGTTCTCCGCGTTTCATCGGGCTCGCGCTGCTCGTTTTGCTATGGCTGCAACGCTGGCTCGGCGCGGGCAGCGTGGCGGCGTTGCTCGCTAAATTCACGCGCGTCGAGTGGGCCGCGCTGCTGATCATGAGCGGCTTATCGGCGGCCATCGCCGTGACCGACAGCGAGGCGTTGCTGCGTGCTTACCCGATCGCCGTCAATGTCGGCATGCTCGTCGCCTTCGGCACGACACTCTGCAACGGCGGCCCGTCGATGATCGAGAAGTTCGCGCGCGTGCGCCGGCCCAACCTCGACGCACGCTCGGTGCGGCATACGCGCCGCGTCACGCAGGTTTGGTGCGCGTTTTTCGCGCTGAACGCTTGCGCATCCGCGGCGAGCATGATCTGGGGCTCGCGTGCCGTGTGGGCGCTGTATAACGGTTTCATCACCTATTTGTTGATCGGCGCGTTGATCGTGGCGGAGTTCGCCTGGCGTCATGCGTTCGTTTTGCGGGGGAAGACGCGTTGAACGCCTCGTTCGTTGCATTGCGCGAGTTGCCGTGGGCGGCGCGCAAGGATGCGACACCGGTCTGCCTCGACGGCGCCGCGGTGCTCGACTTCAGAGCGTTCAAGGCCCGCGTGGCGGCCTACGCGGGCTGGATCGCGCGCGAATCGGGAACAGGCGCGGCGCAGCGCGTCGCTGTTTGCCTTGACGATCCCTTCGAGTTTGCTTGCGCGCTCTTCGCCGTCCTTGCGCTCGGCAAGGAGCCGGTCGTTCCGTCGGCATCCACCCCCGCGTATCTGGCGATGCTCGGGGCTAGCTATGACATGCTGCTGAGCGCAAGCGCGCTGCCGTTGGTCGACGCATGTGCCCCGGCCTGCATCGACGAAGCAAGTATCGATGCGAATGCGCCGCTCACGCTCTATACGTCGGGCAGCAGCGGCGTGCCGAAGGCGGTGCGCAAGACGCTTGCGCAGTTCGATGCGGAGGTCCGCACGCTCGAAAACGAGTGGGGGGCGATGCTTGGGCAAGCGCCGATGCTCGCGAGCGTGCCTCATCGGCACATCTACGGTTTGCTGTTTCGGGTGTTCTGGCCGCTGGCCGCGGGGCGGCCGTTCGATCGCGCCAATTGCGTCGAGCCGCTGCAATTGCAAGCACGGCTCGAGCAAATTG
Source organism: Trinickia sp. (assembly GCA_051961035.1). Classification (GTDB taxonomy): domain Bacteria; phylum Pseudomonadota; class Gammaproteobacteria; order Burkholderiales; family Burkholderiaceae; genus Trinickia. Next base: position 2,334 of record JBQCDS010000742.1, read on the forward strand.
GCCGCGCGGCCGTCGTATCGAGCCCGTCGCAATTGGATCGTTGGACCGAGTTGCCGGGCTTCGACGCGCTGTCCCCCATTCCCTGTGCGTTTTTCTCGTCGGGTGGCCCGCTCTCCGAGCAGACCGCCGATATCTACGCGCGCCGCTTTGGCGCGGCACCGGTGGAAATTTACGGCAGTACCGAAACCGGTGGAATCGCCTGGCGCCGGCGTGACGAGTCGGATGCTTGGCGCGCCGTGGCGGGCGTCGCGCTCAAATGCGACGCGGATGGCGCGCTCGTGGTGCGATCGCCGCACCTCGGACATGACGGCTGGCGTCGCACCGACGACGCCGTTCAATTCGACGAGGACGGCCGCTTCCGCCTCAAGGGCCGGCTCGATCGCGTGGTGAAACTCGACGGCAAGCGCGTGTCGCTGCCCGAGATCGAGGCGCATCTGACGCGCCACCCCTATGTGGCACAGGCCGCGGCAGTGGTGCTGCCCGGTGCGGTGCGCGAACGGCTCGGCGTGCTGATCGCACTCGAGCGCGAAGGCTGCGAGGCGCTGCTGGCCGATGGGCGGGTTGCGCTCGCGAAGACGCTGCGTGCGCATTTGGCCGAGTATGTCGAAGTCGTCGTCTTGCCTCGCCGTTGGCGGTTTTGTACGGCGCTACCGTTCGATGCGCGCGGCAAATTGACGGCGGCGGCCGTTGCCGCCGCGTTCGATGTGCGCGCGCAAGGGATGGAGGTGCTCGCGCAGTTCACGCATCAAGACGTGCTGCACTACGAGCTGCGCGTGCCGCCCACGCTTCGCCACTTCGCCGGGCATTTCCCCGGCGTGCCGATCTTGCCGGGCGTCGTGCAGATCGATTGGGCGATGCAACTCGGCGCCGAGCATTGGCCCCAAGTGCGCTCCATGCTGGCCGTCGAACGGCTCAAGTTCATGGCGCCCGTGCCGCCCGGCGCGATCTTGCATTTGACGCTCGCGCACGATGCATCGCGCCGCAAAATGCGATTCGCTTTCCGCTTGGGCGAACGCGACAGCGCATCCGGCGTGCTGGCTTATCAGGGGGCCGCATGACGGTTCGAGCGGCGATCGTCATTCCGATTTACAACCATAAGGATGAAATCGGCACGACGCTCGAGCGGCTGATGCCGCACGCACTGCCGATTTTCGTCGTCGACGACGGCAGCGACGAAGCCACGCAAGCCGTGCTCGCCGCGCTGGCGCAGCGCTGGTCGCCCCGCGTATCGGTGCTGCGGCTCGCCGTCAACGGCGGCAAGGGCGCCGCCGTGATGGCGGGGCTCAGGGCCGCGCGCGACGCCGGCTTCACGCATGCGTTGCAGATCGATGCGGATGGCCAGCACGATGCCGCCGACGTGCCTCGCTTTCTCGACGCGGCTCGCGCGGCGCCGGACGCCGTCGTGCTCGGGCGGCCGATCTACGACGAGACGGTGCCGAAGGCTCGGTTATACGGCCGCTACTTGACGCACGTTTGGGTGTGGATCGAAACGCTCTCGTTCGCGATTCCCGATTCGATGTGCGGCTTTCGCCTCTATCCGCTCGATGCCGCTTGCGCGCTGATCGATAGCGTCCAATTGCCGACACGGATGGATTTCGATATCGAGATCCTCGTGCGTTTGTCGTGGCGGGCGTTGCGCTTCGTGACGATTCCCACGCGCGTCACTTACGTGCCGGGCGGGCTGTCGCATTTCGATGTGGTACGCGACAACGTTCGCATCAGCAAGAGCCACACGAGCCTA
>JBQCDS010000743.1:0-5759 GCA_051961035.1 Trinickia sp.
GCCAGCGGATTGCCCTTGAACGGCACGTCCGAGAAAACGTCGACCTGTTTGAGGCGTACGTTGCGTGCACTCATCGGTGCGCTCCCGTGCTGATTTAGGCCACTTCCGCGATCAACTCGATCTCGACGCACGAGCCGGTGGGAATCTGCGCGACGCCGAAGGCCGAGCGCGCATGCTTGCCGGCATCGCCGAACACTTCGCCGAACAGCTCCGATGCACCGTTCGTCACGAGATGCTGCTCGGTAAATTCGAGGGTCGAGTTCACGAGGCTCATCACCTTGACGATGCGTTTCACGCGGTTCAAATCGCCGGTATGCGCGTGCAGTGTCGCGAGCAGATCGATGGCGATCGAGCGCGCAGCGGCCTTGCCTTCGTCGGTGGTCATGTTCGCGCCGAGCTTGCCGACCCACGGCTTACCGTCTTTCTTCGCGATATGGCCCGACAAGAAGACGGTGTTGCCCGTTTGCACAGCCATGACGTAGGCTGCGGCCGGCGTGGCGGTGGCGGGCAGTTCGATGCCCATTTCCTTGAGTTTGTCGTAGACGTTTTGATTCGCCATGTCGGTTCCTTGAACGTTGCGAAAAGAGGTTGATGAATTCGAGGTGGGGTGACGCAATGAATGAGTGCGCCTACCGCGCCCTCGCTGTCGTGGGGCACGGTAGTCGAGCGGTTACATCCGCTCGCGGATCAGCTTGGCCAGGCGTGCGATGCCTTCGTCGATCCGCGCGGGCGGCACGGTGACGAACGACAGGCGCAGAGCGCTGTGATCGGCATCGTTCGCGTAGAACGGAGCGCCCGGCACGAACGCGACGTTCTCCGCGATGGCCGCTTCGAGCAGCTTCATCGTATCGATGTTCTTGGGCAGGCTCGCCCAGACGAACATGCCGCCCTCGGGGCGGTTCCACGTCACGCCCTCGGGCATATGACGCTCGAGCGCCGAGAGCATCGCCTCGCATTGACCGCGATAGAGCGCGCGGATGGTCGGGATGTGCTCGTCGAGGAAGCCGTCCTTCACGACTTCGTGCACGATGCGCTGCGTGAAGCTCGGCGTATGCAGATCGGTGGCCTGCTTCGCTTGCACGAGTTTGAAGTGCAGTTCCTCGGGCGCGATCATGTAGCCCAGGCGCAGGCCCGGTGCGAGCACCTTCGAGAAGGAGCCGCAGTGAACGATATGATCGGGCGCCATCGACAGCAGCGTAGGCAACGGTGCCCCGGCGTAGTCGAGCGCGCCGTACGGATCGTCTTCGATCACGGGGAAGGGGCTCGTGCGCGCGAACTCGGCCAACGCGCGGCGGCGCTCGAGCGGCAAGCGGCGTCCGGTCGGATTTTGGAAGTTCGGCTGTGCGTACAGCAGCCGCGCGTCTTCCGTCAGCGCGGGCGTGAGCCCTTCGGGGATCAGGCCGTTTTCGTCGGTGGGCACCTGAACGTAGCGCGGCTCGTACATCGAGAACGATTGCAGCGCGCCGAGGTAGGTCGGCGTTTCGACGAGCACGGGGCTCGCCGGATCGATCAGCACCTTGCCGAGCAGATCGAGCGCTTGTTGCGAGCCCGTGACGATGAGCACCTGGCTCGGGCGGATTGTCACGCCGTTCGTCGAAAAGCGCGCGGCCACCCACTCACGCAGCGGCAGGTAGCCTTCCGTCGCGCTGTACTGGAACGCGGCCGCGGGGGCGTCGCGGGTGACGCGCTCGCATGCTTCGCGCATGCGCTCGACGGGGAACGTCACGGGCGAGGGCAGGCCGCCCGCGAACGAGATGACCTCGGGCCGTTCGGTGACTTTCAGGATCTCGCGGATGGCGGAGCTCGTGAGTTTGCGTGCGCGCTCGGAAATGCGCCAGTTCATATGCGGCAGATCGCTGTGATCCATGAAACGTCTCCTTAGTCCTCGATGGTGGTTGAGTTGGGTTTCGTCGTCGGTGCCGAAACATGGGTAATGTTTCTCGACGAGAAACGCGATTATCGCGCAAGTCTCGTCGGGGGCGTCGACGTTGAAGGCTTCGCCGTCCGGACGGCCGCCTTGCGGCCTAGCATCACGGTGCCGATGACGGCGGCGGCGAACAGCCACGTGGACGGCGCGACCGTTTCGCCGAAAAACAGCGAGGCGAATGCGATCGTGAAGAATATCTGTAATAGCTGAACTTGTCCCACTCGCGCTATTCCACCCATCGCCAGCCCGGCGTACCACGCGAAAAATCCTATGAATTGCGAGAAGAGCGCCACGTAGCCGAACGCGAGCCAGGTGCGCAGCGCAAAGGGCGCGGGATGAGCGAGGTGCTGTTGCCAGCCGAGCCACGCCACCGGAACGACGAGCAGCGGCGCGGCGAGCACGAGCGCCCAGCAGATCGTCTGCCAGCCGCCGAGCTCGCGCGCGACGCGCGCGCCTTCCGCGTACCCCAGCGCGCCCACGGCCACCGCCGCGAGCATGAACAGGTCGCCCGCTTGCAGCGCGCCACCGCCCATGTGCAGGGCGTAGCCGGTGACGAGGGCGCTGCCGACCGCCGCGCTCACCCAAAAGGCGGGCGACGGACGCTCGCGCGAGAGCCAGGCCGCGTAGATCGCAACGAACAGCGGCTGCAAACCGTTCACGAGCGCGCCGTGCGAGGCGGGCACCGTCTTCATCGCCCACGCCGATAAAACCGGAAACGCGACGATGACGCCGAGCGCCGTGACGGCCAGGCCCTTGATCTGGGCGCGGTTCGGCAGGCGCTCCCGGCGCCAGACGAGCAGCGCGGCAGCCGGGACGGAGGCGGCCAGCGCCCGGCCCAGGCCGTTCAGTACCGGGTTGAACTCCTGCACGACAACGTGCGTCATCGGCAGCGTCAAGCTGAAGATGATCACGCCGACGAGACCGAGCAGCATGCCTCGTGTTTCACGCGACTTCGTCATGATGGAAAAGCGCTCCTTGCGAATGAGGGGGGGCCGCTACGCGAGCGTGCGCAGGCCGGCTGGCGTTTCTATTTCGGCCGTCAGGGCTGCCGTCCCATCGGTCGCGCTTTCCAATTCGATCAAATGCGCGGCGCCGAGCCATTCCAGTTGAGCCCTGACTTCCTCTGCGCGGGGGTGACGCGCTTTCAAAGCTTTCAACGCCAGGCCGGTTTCCGGCAGCCGAGTGCTCGGATGCGCGGCTGTGTCCCATTGAATCAATGTCGGCACGATGCCGTCTCCGGCGCCCTGCCAACTCGGAAACGCGCCGTCCTCGGGCACCGTTAGCCGCCAGCTGAGCTCGCCCCGCGTCATCGGGATGACGCTCGGGATGCGAGCCGGATATTGGGACTGCCACCGGCCGAGATCCTTGGGGCGCGGCACGCGCGCCACCCAGTGCGCGAGGTAAGGCCCGCGCTCGAGCCGCGCGCGCATCGCCGGGTCATCGAGCGCGAACCAGCGCGCGCGGGCGGGCGATGCGGCAGTGTGACCGCCTGCGCGCTCGCTTTCGGCTTGCGGGTCGATCGCGATCACTTCGAGATAGGCGCCGCCCCACAGAGCGAGCAGCCGATTGTGCGTACCCATGGCGGCGTGCACGCCGCCTGCGACGGGTTCGACGCCGAGCGTGTCGGCGAGATAGCGCGCGCCTTCTTCGAGCGTGCGGGCGGCAACGACGAGATGATCGATTTCGAGCGCGGAAGCGTTTTTCATTGGAACGAAGTGCGTAACGGGTCGCGGGGGTTGCGGCGCCCCGAAAATGCGGCGCCGACGAATTCGGATGAACGATCACTTTAATCGGCATGGCCGGCACAGTAACGGTACAATCGGCGCGATACTTTTCGGTACAGTTGATCACCGCCATGTCCGCCGCCCTCGATCAAATTCCCGCGCCGCATGGCGCTTCGCCGCTGACGCTCGTCGAGCAGCTCGTGCAATGGGCGCGGCGCCGCATCGAAGAGCGCGTATTCCGCCCCGGCATGCGCATGCCGTCGATCCGCAAACTCGCTCAGGACAAAGGCGTGTCGCGCTTTACGGTCGTTGAGGCCTATGAGCGGCTCGTCGCGCAGGGCTACCTCGATTCGCGCCGCGGTTCGGGATTCTATGTGCGCGAGCGCATCGGCGGCACGCCGGGCGAGCGTACCGCGCAGCCCAACCCCGCCTCCGCGCCGGCGGCGCAGCGGCCGATCGACGTCGTCTGGCTCGTGCGCAACACCCTTCATGCGGGCGCGCCGGAAAAGGGCCCGGGTCTCGGCTATCTCCCGAGCCATTGGCTCGACGGCGAGCTCATGGTTTCGGCGCTGCGCGCGTTGGCGCGGCAAAGCGGCGGGCAATGGCTCGGTACGGGCACGGCGCAAGGCTTCTTACCGCTGCGGCAGCAGTTGCAGACTCGGCTCGCAGAGTTGGAAATCGGCGCCTCGCCCGAGCAGATTGTGCTGACGTCGGGCATCACGCAGGCGATCGATCTCATCGCGCGCCTTTACGTGCAGTCGGGCGATGCCGTGATCGTGGGCGATCCCGCCTGGTTTCAGATGTTCGGCCGCTTTGCCGCGCAAGGCGCGCGGCTCGTCGGCATGCCCTATACGCCGGCGGGGCCCGATCTCGATGCCCTCGAGGAACTGGTCAAGACGTGGCGGCCGAAGATGCTCGTCATCAATTCGGTGTTGCACAACCCGACGGGCAGCTCTTTATCGCCGGCACAGGCGTTTCGTATTCTGCGCCTGGCCGAGGAGTACGATTTCATCGTTGTCGAAGACGACATCTATTGCGACTTGTGCCCCCCGAGCCACCCGGTCACGCGGCTCGCGACACTCGACCAGCTAGGGCGCGTCGTCTATCTGGGCAGTTTTTCGAAGACGCTCACGGGCAATTTGCGCGTCGGTTTCGTGGCTTGCGCGCCGGAGATCGCACAGGCGATCGCCGATCAAAAGGTGCTCATCGGCATGACCACGCCCGAGCTCAACGAGCGTCTGCTCTACAAGATCTTGACCGAGGGGCAGTACCGGCGCTACGTCGAGCGCCTGCGGCTGCGTCTCGACGGCGTGCGCGATCAGTGCGCGCGCATGCTAGAGCAAGCCGGGTTTTCGCTTTTCACCATGCCGACAGCGGGCATGTTCCTCTGGGCCGACGCGGGTGTCGACGCCGACGCGTTCGCCGCCGCGGGGCAAGAGGCCGGGTTCTTGCTCGCCCCGGGCAGCTTGTTCTCTCCGCATCAGTCACCCACAACCTGGATGCGGTTCAACGTCGCGAACTGCGGCGACCCCGCGCTGCCGGGCTTTCTGGCCGGTTACATCGAAGCGCAGCACCGCTTCGCGAGGCCCTTGAAAGGCCCGGCGGGCGTCCCCATTTGAGGAACCGCTGCGCGCCGCGCCGCCTGCCTGGGCCGCGGGCGGCGCGCGCTTCACCGTTTTTCCGTCATTCACGAACTGCAACCGTACGCAAAGGAACTTCAGACCATGGCACAAGAAACCATGAGCTTTCAGGCAGAGGTCAAGCAACTTCTGCAACTGATGATCCATTCGCTTTACAGCAACAAGGAAATTTTCCTGCGCGAGCTGATCTCGAACGCTTCCGATGCTGCTGACAAACTGCGTTTCGAGGCGATCGCCAAGAGTGAGCTGTACGAGAACGATCCGAATTTGCGCATCCGTGTGGCGTTCGACAAGGACGCGCGCACGATCACGATCGACGACAACGGCATCGGCATGAGCCGCGAAGAAGCCGTTTCGCACCTCGGCACGATCGCGCGCTCGGGCACCAAGGAATTCTTTTCGCAACTGTCGGGCGATCAGCAAAAGGATGCTGCGCTGATCGGCCAATTCGGCGTGGGCTTTTATTCG
>JBQCDS010000744.1:0-5123 GCA_051961035.1 Trinickia sp.
CGCCCACCGGGATATGGATCTCGTTGGCGGTGACGAATCCACGCGACGGATCGGCCGCGTCCGGGTACTCGACTTTCCACCACCAGTCGTACGACGTAACGTGGATCGTCAGCGCCGGCTCGCGCGCCGGCGAGGCCACCGAGTCCAGCGTGACCATGGCGTAGACGAGCGCGCCGAACAACGCGATCGACGAGATGCTCGTGCCGATGACGAGCCAATCGATCCCGCCCGAGTCCGAAGGCAGCTTGTGCTCGGCGCCCGGCGCGCGCGGTTCCCGGCGTCTAACGAGTGCGCCCACGAGCAGCACGGCAATGATGATCATCACCGCGCACACGAGCCCGATCAGCGCCCACCCGAGCCGATAAGTGGGCGCCGACGCCGGCCCGGCCGCGTGCAGCAGATATTGGAGTGGCGGAGCGCTCATCGTCCCGCGATCAGCCGGCGATACCGGTCAAGCCGTTGTCGCTCTCGCCGGTCGGATTCGCCGCGCCGTTCTTCGAAGGTTCGCTTGGCGTATCGTCGCTGCCGCCGCCGTCCTCGCTCGAACCGCCCTCGCCCGGCTTCGGCGGGTTTTTGGGCGAGTCTTTCGGCGGGCTTTTCGGATCGATCCGCGTGGCGCCGCCGACAGCCGGCGGATCGCTGGCGGGAAACGTCTCTTCCACACCGTGATCGATTCGCTCTTCCTGGTGCTTGCGCTCCGTCTTTCCCTGACCGCTTCCGTTTGACATGGCATGCCCCTTTCGCAAAGCAGTGAAACGAGCGTTGCGGCGCAAACGCTATGCCAGCGCGTTGGGCATGCGCTTCGGTTTTCCGACCCTCGTACGGGTATGTCGTTTGCAAACGAACGATCAGTTTTTGACGACGAACCCTCATGTCCCCGGCCGACTCATCCTCGCGCGATGATCATCGCGCCGATCCAGCGCGCGCCGATCACGACGACGAATCGCGCAACGAAAAAGACGATCGCTCGAATAACGGTAATGCCAACGGCGGCCGCAAAGAAAACGGCAAACCGCGCGGCAAAAAACCATTGATCATTCTCGCCATCGTTGTCGTGCTGCTCGCTATCGGCGCATTCGTCTGGTGGTTCATGACGCGCAATCAGGAAAGCACCGACGATGCGTACACCGACGGCAATGCAATTACCATCGCACCCAAAGTTGCCGGGTACGTGGTGAGTCTCGCCGTCAACGACAACGTCTACGTCCATAAAGGCGATGTGCTTCTGAAAATCGACCCGCGCGAATATCGCGCGCAAGTGGACGATGCGCGTGCGCAACTGGGCCTCGCCCTCGCGCAATTGCAAACCGCTCAGGTCGGGCTCGATATCGCCCGCGTGCGCTATCCGGCCGAATATCGACAAGCGCAAGCGCAAACCGCCTCCGCGCGCGCCGATCTGCGGCAAGCGCAAGCGTCATACAACCGGGAACATAGCGTCGATGCGCGGGCCACGTCGCAACAAAGCATCGATGCGGCCGATGCGAAGCGGGCGTCGGCGCGCGCGTCGGTTACCGAGGCTCGCGCGCAACTCGCGACCGCATCGCTCGTCCGGCAGCAGATTCGCCAGGCTGTCGCCACCGTCGACGAGCGGCGCGAACAGGTGAACGAAGCGCGCGCCAAGCTCGAACAGGCCGAATTGAATCTGTCGTGGTGCGAAATCAAATCGCCTTCCGATGGGTGGGTGACGCGGCGTAACGTGCAATTGGGCACGTATTTACAACCCGGCGCCTCACTCTTTTCAATCGTCACGCCGCAAATTTGGATCACCGCGAATTACAAGGAATCGCAGCTCGATGCGATGCGCCCCGGCGACAAGGTGACGATCGCTGTCGATGCTTACCCGAACCTAACGTTGCATGGCCATGTCGACAGCATTCAGCAAGGTAGCGGCTCGCGTTTTTCCGCGTTCCCTTCGGAAAACGCAACCGGTAATTTCGTCAAAATCGTGCAGCGCGTACCCGTCAAGATCGTGATCGACAGCGGCATGCCGACGGATCATCCGCTGCCGCTCTGCCTTTCGGTCGAGCCGACCGTTTACTTGAAGTAGCGCAACCGTATCGATCGCGCCATGCCGACCGAAAACTGGCACCCCACCGCGAACCCGTGGCTGATCGCCGTCGTCGTGACGCTCGCCGCGTTCATGGAAGTGCTCGATACGACGATCGTCAACGTGGCATTGCCGCATATCGCCGGCACGATGTCGGCCAGCTACGATCAAGCGACGTGGACGCTCACGTCCTACCTCGTCGCCAACGGCATCGTGCTGCCGATATCCGCGTTCTTCGCACGCTTGCTCGGCCGCAAGCGCTACTTTCTGCTGTGCATCGCCGCGTTCACCGTGTGCTCGTTCCTATGCGGCATCGCCACGAATCTCGGCGAACTCATTGTCTTTCGCGTGTTGCAGGGCTTCTTCGGCGGCGGCCTGCAGCCGAACCAACAATCGATCATTCTCGATACGTTTCCGCCGGAGCAACGGTCGCGCGCGTTTTCCATTTCGGCCGTCGCGATCGTCGTGGCACCGGTGCTCGGGCCGACGCTCGGCGGATGGATCACCGATCACTTTTCGTGGCGCTGGGTGTTCTTGCTCAACGTACCCGTGGGGATACTCACGACGCTGGCCGTTCAGCAATTCGTGGACGACCCGCCCTGGGCACGCACGACGCGCGAGAAACTATCGATCGACTACACCGGCATCGGGTTGCTCGCCATCGGGCTCGGTTGCTTGCAGGTCATGCTCGATCGCGGGGAAGACGCCGATTGGCTCGGCTCGCCGTTCATCCGCGTCTTCGCCGCGCTGGCCGCGCTGGGGCTGGTCGGCGCGGCCGTATGGCTCAGTTATGCTCGCCATCCTGTCGTTCGGCTTACGCCGCTGCGCGACCGCAATTTCGCGCTCGGCTGCGTGGCGATGGCCGCCTTCGCGATGATTCTTTACGGCAGCGCGGTGCTGATCCCGCAACTCGCGCAGCAACGGCTCGGCTATACGGCCACGCTCTCTGGGCTCGTATTGTCGCCCGGTGCGTTGCTGATCACGCTCGAGATCCCGATCGTCAGCAAATTGATGCCGCACGTCGAGACACGTTTCTTCATCGGCCTCGGCTTCGCGCTGCTCGCCAGCGCGATGGCGTACGCGCATTGGCTCACCCCGGACATCGACTACAAGACATTGACGTTGATGCGCTGTTCGCAGTCGATTGCGATCGGTTGTTTGTTCGTGCCGACGACGGCGCTCGCTTATCTGAGCGTGCCGCGCGTTCTGAACAACGATGCGTCGGCTCTCTTCACCATGTTTCGCAACGTCGCCGGTTCGATCGGCATATCCGTGTCCACCGCGCTTATCCGCGAGCGCACTCAAGTACGAATGGCGCACTTGTCCTCCCACATGACGCCGCTATCGCGCAACTTCACCGATGCGGTCAACGAACGCGCGGCGACGATTTCATCGCTGATGGGGCAACCGCATGCGCAAGCCCTGAAAACCGCGAACGGCATGATGTACCAGACGCTTGTATCGCAGGCAGCGATTCTCGCCTATATCGATGTCTTCGCGATGCTGGCCATTCTTTGCGTGCTGTGCGTGCCGCTCATGTTTTTCTTTTCCCCCGTGAAGGCAGCGGGCGGCGCGGGAGGGCACTGAGATGAGCACGCGTTGGTGTTCTTGTTCTTGTTCTTGTGCGAGCGGGCGACATGTCGTCAGAGCGCGTGGCGTGCGGCTTTGCATCTCCCTCGTTGCTTGCGCATTGACGGCCTGCACGGTCGGCCCCGATTTCCATCCGCCGCATGCGCATGCACCCGATCGCTGGCACGATCTCTCGCGTGCCGAGGCGTCGGTCCCGAGCAGCGCACGCGAGGGTGCGGGTGCAGGTTCGACTTCCGGTGCACACGTAAGCCAACCGCGCGGCGCGGCATCAGCGCCCGCGCCGGCCATCGTCGTCGATAGCGATCCCGATCCGCGCTGGTGGCACGCCTTCCACGATTCGACACTGGACGCTCTGATCGAGCAAGCCCGCGCAGGCAATCTCGATCTACAGCAAGCGGTGCTGCGCATCGTCGAGGCGCGAATGCAGATGCAATCGACCGCCGCCCAAGGCTTGCCGAACCTGCGTGCCAGCGCAAGCTATCAACGCGAACAGCTCGGGCTCAAAGGCATCTTGCAATCGAACGGCGTGTATGACCGAGTGAATCAATTGGGCGCGCCGAATTCGCCGGTCAACGCGATCGCGCCGGGCGCCGGCCCCGCGTTGCAGCAGCGAGCGGACAACGTGCTGGGCCAACTGACTTCGCCGATCAACCTATGGCAGGCCGGCTTCGACGCGTCGTGGGAACTCGATCTATTCGGCCGGGTGCGCCGCTCGGTGGAATCCGCGTCGGCCGCCGTCGATGCCGCGCGGGAAAGCCGCAACGATGCGCTGCTCTCGCTCGAGGCCGAAGTGGCGCAAACCTACCTGCAACTGCGCGGCGCACAAGCGGCGCGCACCATCGCCGCGCATCTCGTCGATGACGCCCGGGACACGCTCGCGCTGACGAACAGCCAAGCCAAGGTCGGGCTCGCGAGCGGGCTGGATGTCAAGCAGGCCACCGCCGCGCTCGCACAAGCGCAGGCAAACGTCGCACCGTTCGACGGACAAATTGCTCGAGCGGCCAACGGGCTTGCGCTGCTTGTCGGCAAAGAGCCCGGTGCGCTCGATGCTCAGTTGCTGCAACAGGCGAGCCCACCGGCGCTACCGGCGTTGCCGCCGCGCATCGCGATCGGGCTGCCCTCCACGCTCGCACGACGGCGCCCCGACATTCGCCAAGCCGAGGCTCGATTGCACGCCGCGACGGCTGACATCGGCGTCGCGGTCGCGCAGTTCTATCCTGACATCACGCTGACAGGAAAAATCGGCACGCGCGCGACGAACGCATCCGATCTTTCCCGCTGGTCGCACTTGTTCTATTCGTTCGGGCCGGCGATCTCATTGCCGATCTTTCAGGGCGGGGCACTCGTGGCGAACCTGCGCATGGCGAACGCGCGCCAAGCGCAAGCGGCACTCGCCTACCGCCAAGCCGTGCTCGTCGCACTGCGCGACGTCGACAACGCGCTGGCTGTCTATCGCACCGATCTTTCGCATCGCGATGCGCTTTCG
>JBQCDS010000745.1:0-2960 GCA_051961035.1 Trinickia sp.
AGCTGTTCGACGAAGTGGGCTATGTCGATGTGTTTCGCCGGCTCGATACGCGCCCGGAGCAGTACACCTGGTGGAGCAATCGCGGCCAGGCGTACGCGAAGAACGTCGGGTGGCGTATCGATTATCAGATCGCGACGCCCGGTATCGCCGAGACGGCGAAAGCAACAGCGATCTTCCGCGATATCAAATTCAGCGATCACGCGCCGCTCACGATCGACTACGGCCACACGTTGAAGTGATGCGATCGGATGCCGCGTCAGCGGACGCGTAGACGCCATAAGCGGCCATAAGCGGGCATGCGCGGGCATGCGCGGACATGAACGCGCGATGACGCAACCGTCGTTGCCGGCCGCACCCGCTCATGTTCATCCCGCCACGGCTAGGACTATCGGCGGCGGTGGTCCGGCAACAGCGGGTTATCCGCGTAGTACCGGCGCAGGAACGAGTGACGCGGTGTATCGGCGTCGGTGATCGTTTTCGTTTCCACGGCGATACGCTGACGCAGCAGGCCCCCGCCTTCTTCGCGCGAAGCCGGCCAAGCCGGCAACGACGGGTCGTTCGGCGTGCCCGTCTTCACGAAGTGCGCCACGTAGCCCGAAAAGATGCGCGATACCGCGTGATCCTCCGGCCGCCAGAGGAAGCGGTTCGATAGATCGAGCGTGCCCAACGCGTATTTGATTTCGCTGCTGTGCACGGCACCCTCTTCGGGCAATTGCCCCGGCTCGGGGTTGCGCTTTTGAGGGCGCTTGTGCGCGTAGAGATAGAAGTACACCGGCGAGCCAGCGGTATCGCGATGCGCATCCACCCAGCGGCGCGTGGCATGACTGATGAAGATGTCGCTCGCGAGCGACGTGGCCGAGCGCCGTACTTCGTCGTCGTCGTTGCCCGGATAGAGCGCGAGGACGTCCGTCGCGTAGGGGCCGAATACGCGCTTGAGCGCGCTTCGCCAGTTTTGCGGCGTTGGCGGCTGGGCGTCGAGGATCATCGTATGCGGGGCTTCGTGCGAATTGCTGCCGACGAGCAGCGGCACCCGCGCTTGCGCCCCCGCGTTGTAGGTTTCTTCGAGCGACCGAGTGAGAAAGTGGCCGTCCACGGACGGCCAAAAGAGGAACTCCGGTTTTTCCTTCGGGCCCGTGCCGTTCAGAATCGCATCGGCCGGCATCGCGCGCAGCGCGCTAAGCGACGTGGCGTTCATCTTCCGAGCAAAGCCTTCCGACATCGTCTGTGCATCGTCGCGCGACCATACCGTGAGGGGGCCGAACGCCGCACCGCTTTGCCCGATGGCCCGAGCGAACAGCCCCTTCGACAACGGCGACGCCATATGGGCACTGACGGCCACCGAGCCGGCCGATTCGCCGCCGATCGTCACTTTATCCGGATCGCCGCCGAATTGGCCGATGTTCTCGCGCACCCAGCGCAGCGCGGCCTGCTGATCTAGCAGACCGAAGTTGCCGGCAGCGCCATGGGGAGATTCGCGCGCCATTTCCGGCAACGCTAGGAAGCCGAAGACGCCGAGCCGGTAGTTCACGGTGACGGCGACCATCCCGCGCGAGGCGAGGGCGGCACCGTCGTATCGCGGCTCGGAACTGTCGCCCGCCGCGAAGCCGCCGCCATAGAAGTAGACGAGCACCGGCAGCTTCTCGCCGCTCGTACGCGCCGGCGTCCATACATTTAAAAAAAGGCAGTCCTCGCTCATTGCGCGCGAGCGGAACTCCATCTGAAACAGCGGCAACTGCATACAGCGCGCGCCGAAGTGCTTCGCGTCGCGTACGCCGGCCCAAGCCGAGACCGGCTGCGGCGGCTTCCAGCGAAAATCGCCGACCGGCGGCGCGGCATAGGGGATGCCCCTGAACGCACGTATCGGCACATCCTTGACCGCCGCTTGGGCGCCTTCGATTGCACCCGAGGGCAGATCGATACGGGGTGCGGGAGAATGCGCGGCCGCAAAAAGAGCATTCGGCAGCAGGCAACCGAGCGCCGCCGCGACGAGCGCGGCGACGGCGCGATGATGCGACAGACGCAAGGAAGGAATGCATTGCATTACCGTCATCTGAGCCTTCATCTTGATCCTCTCCAGTCAAAATCAATGAGCAAGTGCCGCCATTCGCGTAAATGACGCGAATAGATCATCGACGCCATGAATCAATGGCGTGACGCGGGTGGTGCTCAATTGGATTAATGGGATCGATGTGGTGTTAGAGACATCGATCTTCGCCTGCGCCGAACTTTGCTGGACGGCGTGAGAGGAATTGTCGTGTAGAACTTGCCGTTAATCGGCGTAATTCGTTCAAATAAGACTGAGAGAATTTCGTGCCCAGAATGCGTTTTCAATACGAGATGCGATCGCGCTTGCGCGCGGGCTCCATTTCGACGCGCGCATTGAATCCGCGCAATGCGAATTCGAGTGCAATCTAATCGTTATTGGCCGGCGCAACCGACATGAGCGCCTGCGCGATTAGGCTCGCGGTTTCCACGGTGCGATCCTCGGCAACAGCAGCATGCCGGGCACCGCCAGCGCGGCGCAGACGAGGAAGTAATCGAACCAGCCGATCTTCGCGACGACGAAGCCGCTCGCGGCGGAGGCCAGCGTGCGCGGCACCGAGGCCAGGCTCGTGAATAGCGCGAATTGCGTTGCCGTGTAACGCGGATCGGTCGTGCTCGCGATATACGCGGTGAACGCGGCGAGCGTGAGGCCCGTGGCGAACGTTTCGAAGCCATAGATGAGCGCCAGGGCGGCCGGCGAGGGGCCGATCTTCGCGAGCCAGGCGAAGCCGAGCGTCGAGACGACTTGCACGAAGCCGAAGATCCAAAGCCCGCGCGCGATGCCGATTTTCACGAGCCAAGCGCCGCCGATGATGCCGCCGCCAAGGCTCGCCCAAAACGCCGTCGTTTTCGCGATGACGCCGATCTCCGTCTTGTCGAACCCGAGATCGAGGAAGAACGACGTCGACAGTGTCGTC
>JBQCDS010000746.1:0-2054 GCA_051961035.1 Trinickia sp.
TGCTGAGCGTGATGCGCACGCTGGCGCGCGAAGGGATGACGATGTTGGTCGTGACGCACGAAATGGGTTTCGCCCGCGAGGTGGCCGACCGAGTGTGCTTCCTGCACGCGGGCCTGATCATCGAGGACGGTAGCGCCAAAGAGGTAGGGGGTTCGCCGCGCGAAGCACGCACCCGAGAGTTTCTACGCCACGTGCTGACGCACCACGCCGAAGATCCGCATGCGCACAACGGCGGAGCGGGCGCTGTGGCGTGAACACCTGATTCGTGTGCCGCCGCGCGCGGCATTTTGTTCTGTTTGCGAGGCGAAAAACGGTCACATACGCACCCGCGTCGCGATTACGATCTCGCAGCTGAATCGCGAGTACGTCTCCAAGGCGTACGCGATCGTTCGTATCACGCCTGTCGGTGAGCTTCGCCTGCAGCCAGTTCATGTCTGCGGGCTTTTTTTGATGCGCCGCGGTGTCGATTCACGCTCTTGTATTCAATTCCAATCATAAGATCCTTAGACCCTACGATGCTTACGACCATTCGAGCACGCGTTGTTCTTGCATGTGTAGCGCTGGTAGTGTTCTCTGTCTTCGCCAGCACCGCAACCGACTATTCGATCGCGAAGTCGAGCATGGAGACGGCGATCGACCACCACTTGACGTCGTCGGCCAACGATCACGCCGCGGAAATCAGCCAGTGGATCGCGGGCAAGACGCAGATGATTTCATCGCTGCAAGATGTCGTGCTGACGGGTGATTCGCTACCCATGCTTCAACAGATCGCAGTCGCCGGTGGATTCTTCGATGTCGGCGTGGGCTACCCGGACAAGAGCGCGAAGTTCAACGACTGGCCGAACCCGCCGTCGAGCTACGACCCGACTAGCCGCCCCTGGTACAAAGCCGCGGTGGAAAGCGGCAAGCCCGTCGCGATTCCCTATGTCAGCACGAGCGGCGCGTTGCTGGTCGGCTTGGGCATTCCCGTGATACGTGACGGTGTAGTGAAGGCCGTACTCGACGGCAATGTCCCGTTGGACAGCGTGGTCGAGAACGTGAAGTCGATCCATCCGACACCGGCCAGTTTCGGCATGCTCGTCGACCATAGCGGCCGCATCATCGCGCATCCCGATCCGAAGCTGCGGCTGAAGCCGGTCACCGATATCGCCGCGGATTTCGCAGGAGTGACGAACGCGTCGGTGGGCCCGGAGAACGCACCGGTCAAAGTCGTGGTCGACGGGAAGACGAAGTGGGTGCGCGCGCAGGCCGTGCCCGGCACGGATTGGGACGTCGTGGTGGCGCTCGACCAAGCGGAGGCGACTGCTGGGATGCGCTCGCTATTGAGTGGGTCGCTGGTGTCGCTTATCGTGATCGTCGGCATCGCCTCGGTGATAGGCGCCGCCGTCACCACGTCCGCGTTCCGCCGGCTCGAGCACGTGCGTCGCGCCATGGCGGCGATCGGCTCGGGCTCGGGCGATTTGACGCAACGCTTGCCGGACGACGGTAAAGACGAGGTGGCCAACATCGCGCGCTCGTTCAACCGATTCGTCGCGAGACTTCAAGGCGTGATGCGGGAAATACGAGGGGCGAGCGAATCGGTACGCGCCGCCGCGAATGAAATCGCCGCGGCAAACCAGGATCTGTCCTCGCGCACCGAATCGGCCGCGGCGAGCCTGCAGCAGACGGCGGCGTCGATGGAGCAAATCTCGGGGACGGTGGACCGGTCTGCCGCTGCGGCGTTCGAGGCCGACGAGCGCTCGGGAGTCGCAACGCAAATGGCGTCACGCGGCGGCGAGATCGTCACCGCTGCGGTGGACACGATGGGAGAGATCGAGGAGGCGTCCGGCCGCATCGGCGCCATCATCAGCGTCATCGACGGCATCGCGTTCCAGACCAACATTCTCGCGCTCAATGCGGCGGTGGAAGCGGCGCGCGCAGGAGAGCAGGGTCGCGGCTTCGCCGTCGTGGCGCATGAGGTGCGCAGCCTCGCGCAGCGCAGCGCGCAAGCTGCGCGGGAAGTGAAGCAGTTAGTGGAGGCGACGGTCTCGCGCGTGGGTGCGGGCTCGACCTTG
>JBQCDS010000747.1:0-2321 GCA_051961035.1 Trinickia sp.
TGGTGATCCAGGCTGCGCATAAGGTCGACACGTACATTCCTCACTTCTGCTATCACAAGAAGCTTTCGATCGCGGCGAACTGCCGCATGTGTCTCGTCGAAGTCGAGAAGATGCCGAAGGCCGTGCCGGCCTGCGCCACGCCGGTATCCGCCGGCATGGTCGTGCGTACGACCTCTGACAAGGCCGTCAAGGCGCAGCAATCCGTGATGGAATTCCTGCTCATCAATCACCCGCTCGATTGTCCGATCTGCGACCAAGGCGGTGAATGTCAGCTGCAGGATCTGGCCGTGGGCTACGGCAAGTCTGCTTCGCGCTACGCGGAAGAAAAACGCGTCGTATTCCATAAGAACGTCGGCCCGCTGATCTCGATGGAAGAGATGACGCGTTGCATTCACTGCACGCGCTGCGTACGCTTCGGCCAGGAAATCGCCGGCGTCATGGAACTTGGCATGCTGGGCCGCGGCGAGCACTCGGAGATCACGACGTTCGTCGGCAAGACGGTCGACTCCGAGCTGTCGGGCAACATGATCGATCTGTGCCCGGTCGGCGCGCTCACGAGCAAGCCGTTCCGCTACAGCGCCCGTACGTGGGAGCTCTCGCGCCGCAAGTCGGTGAGCCCGCACGATTCCGTGGGTGCGAACCTCGTCGTACAGAGCAAGAACAATCGCGTCATGCGCGCGTTGCCCCTCGAAAACGAAGCGATCAACGAGTGCTGGATCTCCGATAAAGACCGCTTCTCGTACGAAGGCCTGAACAGCGAAGATCGCCTCACCGCGCCGATGATCAAGCAAGGCGGCCAGTGGATCGAAACCGACTGGCAAACGGCGCTCGAATATGTCGCAAAGAGCTTGAAGGGCGTCGCGGCCGATCACGGCGCGAACGCCCTCGCGTTCCTCGGTAGCGCGCACAGCACGGTTGAAGAGCTGTTCCTGCTCAAGGAGCTCGCGCGATCGATCGGCACGCCGAACATCGACTTCCGTCTGCGCCAGTCCGATTTTTCGTCGACGAGCGAAGGCGCGCCATGGCTCGGCATGCCGCTCGCCGATCTGTCCACGATCGACTCCGCATTCGTGATCGGCTCGTTCCTGCGCCGCGATCATCCGCTGATGGCCGCGCGTCTGCGCCAGGCCGCTCGCAGCGGCGCGAAGCTGCATCTGCTGCACGCCACGGGCGACAACTCGTTGATCCCGACGGCGAAGACGATCGTGGCCGCACCGTCGGCATGGGTCGACGTGCTGGCCGGCATCGCTGCCGCCGTTGCGCAGGCACGCGGTGCCGCGTTGCCGGAAGGCGCGGCCGGTGTGGAAGCCACGGCCGCCGCGCAAGAAGTGGCCGCGTCGCTCGCGAACGGCGAACGCCGTGCGGTGCTGATCGGCAACAGCGCCGTTCAGCATCCCGAGTTCTCGCGCATTCATGCGTTGGCGCAGTGGATCGCCGAGCAAACGGGCGCGACGCTCGGCTTCCTCACGGAAGCGGCGAATACCGTCGGCGCACACCTCGTCGGCGCGTTGCCCGGCGCGCAGGGCCTCGATGCCCGCGCTGCCTTCGAGCAACCGCGCAAGGGCTATGTGCTGCTGAACTTGGAGCCCGAATTCGATACGGCGCATCCCGCGCAAGCGCTCGCGGCGCTGGCTCAGGCCGAAACGGTGGTCGTGCTGTCGCCGTTCAAGACGGGGCTCGATTACGCCGACGTCCTACTGCCGATCGCGCCGTTCACGGAAACGGCGGGTGCGTTCGTCAACGCCCAAGGCACGCTGCAATCGTTCAACGGCATCGTGCGCCCGCTCGGCGAAACGCGCCCGGGTTGGAAAGTGCTGCGCGTCCTTGGAAACGTGCTCGGTTTGTCCGGCTTCAACTTCGACACGGTCGAGGAAGTGCGCGCCGCGGCCTTGCCCGTCGGCGTCGAAACCGAGCGTTTGAACAACCGCACGACTGCCGCGGTGGCACGTGGCGCGCAAGCGAAAACGAATGGCGCGCTCGAGCGCATCGCCGACGTGGCGATCTATCACGCCGATGCCCTCGTTCGCCGCGCCCCGTCGTTGCATTTGACGATGGCCGCGCGCACGGCGAACGCGATCGGCCTGCCTGCCGCGTTGTTCGACAAGCTCGGCTTGAAGGAAGGCGATACGGTGCGCGTGCGCCAAGGCGATCGGACGGTGCAAGCCGGCGCGACGCGCGATGCGGCGCTGGCGGAAACGGCCGTGCGCGTATCGGCAGGTACGCTGCTTGGCGCGGCGCTCGGCGGCTTGTTCGGTGAACTCGTGGTGGAGAAGGCGTAAATGAGCTTGTTCGATACGATCAACGCGGGCGGTGCCCAGGCG
>JBQCDS010000748.1:0-2806 GCA_051961035.1 Trinickia sp.
CGTGTGGTTGCGGCGTGGCGACGGCGCGCAGAAGGATCAGTGGCGCTTGCTGCGTTGGAATGGATGAAGGGCCGGTGCGGCTGTAATGCCCCAAGCCCCAAGCCCCACAGCGCACTCGGCCGTCGTAGCCTGAATGCCCCGGTTTCACGGCGTACCCGATGCATCGGCATGCTGCCGACGCTCGCGGGCGAGCTCTAAATCTCGGCACAACTGCTCGGCGCCTTGCGCGAGACGCGGTGCGGGCCGGGTAATCAAGTCGCCGTCGATCGCGAACAGATTGCCGCGTGCGACCGCCGTCATGCGCGGCCAGGCGCGCCACGCCGCTAGACTTGGCAGCGTCGCGCCGTGGTTGGTGGCGCCTTGGCTCGTCGTCACGATCGCTTCAGGATCGGCGGCGACGACCGCTTCGGTGGACACCGTCGGCACGAGCGGCGCAAGCTTGTCGAAGACGTTGCGCCCGCCGCACAGCGAAACGACATCGCTGACGATGTGCGTCCCGTTCAGCGTCATCAGCGGATCGGCCCAGACCTCGAAAAACACGCTGACCGGCGGCCGCCCGGCATAGCGTTCGCGCAGCGCCGCGATTTTGCCGCGATACGCGGCGGCGGCGGCTCGGGCTTGGCTTTCTGTCCCGAGCAGCGTCCCAAGCGCGATGAGATCGTTCGCCACGCCGTCGAGCCGGCGCGGCTCGCTGTGATAGACCGGTATCCCGAGTGCGTGCAGCCGATCGAGCTGGCGCGCGTTATTGCCGTGGCGCCAGACGATCAGCAGATCCGGCTTGAGCGCGACGATACGCTCGAGGTCGAGCGACGTGTTGCTGCCCACGCGAGGCAGCGTCTTCGCGGCGCTCGGATAATCGCTGTACGACACCGCGCCGACAAGCTTGCTCCCGCCGCCGGCCGCGTAGGCCAGTTCGACGGCGTGCGGCGCGAGTGCCACGACGCGCCGAGCCGGCGCGGCGAGCGTGACGGGCTGGCCCGCGTCGTCGATGACGGAGACCGCCGCCCGTGCGCACGGGGCCAACGCGAGCGCGCACATGCAGGCGAGTGCGCGCAGGGCCGTGCGCCGAATCGCCCGCCGCAGTTCGGCGACGCTCATCGCGCGGCCTCGCTTTTGACCGTCATCGGCAAGCCCGCCACCATCAACGTGACTTCGCGCGCGATCGCGGCGACGCGCTGGTTCAGCCGCCCGAGTTCGTCCACATACTGCCGCGTCATCGCGCCCATCGGCACGACGCCCATACCGATCTCGTTGCTCACGATCACGAGCGGTCCTTGTGCGCGCGTGAGCGCCGTCTCCAGTGCGTCGATGCGCGCCGCGCTGTCGTCGACCGGCGCGCCGTCGGCGGGGCATAGGACATTGGCGAGCCAACGCGTCAGGCAGTCGACGAGGATGCAGGTGTGCCCGTCGTCCGTGCGGGCGATGGCGCCCGCAAGGTCGATGTCGGCCTCGACGAGCCCCCACTGCGCGGGGCGCCGCTCGCGATGGTGCGCGATGCGCGCGGCGAATTCCGCGTCGCCCGCGTCGCGTGCCGTCGCAATGTAGGTGACGGGTAGCGCGAGACGCGCTGCCTGCGCGTGCGCGAGCTGCTCGGCGTGGCGGCTCTTGCCCGAGCGGGCGCCGCCGAGGACGAAGGTGAGGTTGGGTGGGGTCATCGGCAAGGACAGTATCGATGCGGTGAAGGGAGCGCTTCGCGCGAACGCCGTTGGGCACGCGCGGGCCAACTCGCCGCGCCTGCGCGATGCGCTACGCGAGGATCATCTGCGTGCAACGGAACAGCGCGATCGTATGGCCATCGGGATCGAACACCGAGGCGTCCCACACGTGGGTGCTTCGGCCCAGATGCACGGCAGTGGCCACCGCGCGCACCGTGCCCGCGCGGCAGGTGCCGAGGAAGTTGCTTTTCAGTTCGATCGTCGTGAAGCCGCGCGCCTGGCTCGGCAGATGTGCCATGCAGGCGTAGCCGCAGCACGTATCGGCCAAGCCGATCACCGTCGCGGCGTGTAGGAAACCGTTCGGCGCAAGCAGTTGCGGCCGCACGGCCAGCTTGCCCGTGAGCGTGCCTTGGGCGAGCGCGACGACGCGCACGCCGAGCAACTCGGGCAGCGTGCCTTGCTGATGCTCGTGGATGGTCTCGATCGTATAGTCGGGGCGTAGTGTCGACATCGAATGAGGCTCCTAGCGGTCGGATTTGCCGATATTATCGGGGCCTGCGGCGTATTTTCACAGCTTGACCGGCTAACCGGCCGCCTCGTTCCAAGCGGCCCTCTACTCGGGAGTGTTCATGACGGTGATCGTGGTAGCGAACCCCAAAGGCGGCGTGGGCAAAAGCACGCTGTCGACGAACTTGGCGGGCGCCTTCGCGGCGAACGGCGAATGGGTGGCGCTGGCCGACCTCGATCGGCAGCAGTCGTCGCACGGGTGGCTTGCCGTGCGGCCCGAAGGCCTGCCCCCTATCGAAACCTGGCGCGTCGACCCGGACACCCGCGCCAAGCCGCCCAAGGGGCTCGAGCGCGCCGTGATCGATACGCCGGCGGGTCTGCACGGCGCGCGCCTTGCCGCGGCGCTGGAACTGGCCGACAAAGTGGTCGTTCCGCTGCAACCGTCGATGTTCGATATCCTCGCCACGCAGCATTTCCTCGAGCGGCTGGCCAAGGAAAAGGCCGTGCGCAAGGGAACGATCGAAATCGGCGTGGTGGGGATGCGTGTCGATGCGCGCACCCGCTCGGCCGACCAACTGCACCGCTTCGTCGAAAGCCTCGAGTTGCCCGTGCTCGGATTTTTGCGCGATACGCAAAACTACGTG
>JBQCDS010000749.1:0-2861 GCA_051961035.1 Trinickia sp.
CCGGCTTTTTATACGCCCTTGCGCGTTGGCGCACGCTCGAGCGCGCCGGCCACGCTTTTGCACGTACGACTCGAGGCCTGCTGCAGCTCGCCGACGACGGGAGCGAGGCTCGTGCGCTCGCCCAATCGATCGATGCTTTCGGTTATCCGCGCGAGTTCGTACAGGCCATGTCGCGCGAGCAAGCGCTAGCGACGGTCGGCGCGCGAGTCTCGCGCGGCGGATGGTTCTATCCGCAGGGCGGCTCGCTCGATCCGGCCGCGCTCTGTGCGGCGCTGTGCGCGGGCGCGGGCGAGGCCCTCACATGGCGCACCGGGATCGCGGCCAAACGCATCGAACGCCGTGGCGATGCTTGGACGGTGCTCGGCGGGAACGATGAAGTCATCGCGAGCGCGGGCGTCGTCGTTTTCGCGAACGCTCGCGATGCGGCTCGTCTGGCCGGTTTGAGGTATGCGCCGACGCGCGTCGTGCGTGGCCAATTGACTCGCTTGCCGCACGCCGCCGTGCCTTCGCTGCGCCTGCCGTTGATCGGCGACGGCTACGCGATTCCGCTCGGCGATGCCTTGTTGACGGGCGCGACTTACGACATCGACGACGAGGGCAATGACCTGCGCACCGAGAGCCACACCGAGAATCTCGACAGGCTCGGGCGTTTGATTCCCGACTTCGGTCAGGCAAACGAAAGGGCAAGCCTCGATCCTGCCGCGCTAACGGGGCGCGTGGCCTTTCGCTGTGTGACGAGCGATCGCCTGCCCATGATCGGCGCGCTGGCGGACGAGGCGGCAAGCGAGCGTCAGGCGGCTTCGCTGCGCGGCGCATGGCCGCTCGACCTGCCGCGCATGCCGGGGCTCTACGGCAGCTTTGCGTTCGGCTCGCGCGGGCTGGTATGGGCGTCGCTCGGTGCTGAACTCATCGCTTCACAACTCGAAGGGGAGCCCTGGCCGATCGAGCGCGATCTGGCCGAAGCCCTTGATCCGGCTCGGCACCTGCTACGCGCGTTGCGCCAGGGCGGTGTCGATTCGGTGTAACGCCGCTTGCGGCTGCGATGGGAGCTTATCCACCGGGGCCCGTGGATAAGTACGTGAAACCACAGTGAAATTCGTGTGCGTCCGTTGTGGACGCGATGTGGACGAATAAGGGACAACTGCGCCGCCGCGCACGAGCGAGCAAAAGTTGTTCTTCGAAATCATGCGTCCCCACACATGCTGCCCCTGCGGTTATGCCTTAGGCAACGCGTTGATCCGCCAAGGTAAACCGACGTTTTGCACAGGCTTGGCTCCCCCTTGTTAACTACTACTACGTATACATACGTAAACAAGTAAACACTAGCGCGCCTCGCACGCTTCGCGGCCCAGACTGTCCAAGTCGTTCACGAAATCGAGGAAGGGTCCCAGCGAGCAGTGTCCGGATAGCGAGCAAAAATCGGCCATTTTTTCGTCACATTGCGAAATTACATGGCATTTATGCCGATACGGGCGCATACCCATGATGAAATGCGCGTCAAGGAGGCAAGCTATGGCACAATCGGTCCTCCTCTTGCACAAATTGCATGACGGTGCATCGCTCATGCGCTGCACCCACGGAGGCGATGTGTTCGCTCAGGCCCTATGAGCCGGCCAGCGTCATCGCCGTTCCTTATGCCGTCCGTGCCGGGCACGCGCCGCGCTCTGTCTGAGCGCTCGGCGTCGCGCCTCGAATCCGGCACGCTTGGTGTCGCCACGCCCGGCCACCGCCGGCCCGTCGGCAAAGCCTTTTCCGCCCGTGTCTCGGCAAGTCGCCGTCAGACCGGACAAGCAAACCACGAAAATCAGCCGCAAGCTGGCGAAACGCCCGGGTTGACGTTTTCGTAAAGGAGCAGCTATCAGATGAAATCGGCGTTTTCCTTTCTTCCACACTGGCCGTTCGCGCCCGACGCGGTTTTTTGGGCGGGGCTCGCGCTACTCGTCGCCGGCCTGCTGGGCGAGTTGTGCTACCGCTCGTGGCGCCTGCCGCGGGTCACGGGCTATGCCGTGATCGGCCTCGTTGCCGCAGCCTCTGGGTTTGGATCGATCAGCGCCGGTTCCAGCGGCACCTTGCGCCTGTTGCTCGATGTAGCGCTGGGCCTGCTGCTGTTCGAGCTGGGCGGGCGGCTCGACTTGCGCTTGATTCGGCGTAACCCAGGGCTCGTGGCCTCGAGCTTGGCGGAGTCTTCGCTGACGTTCGTGCTGGTTCTGGTCGCGTTGCTGTTCGCGCACATGAGCGCCGCGGTTGCCACGGTGATCGCCGCCATCGCGATGTCGACGTCGCCGGCAATGGTGATCCAGCTCAAGACCGAGCTGCGCGCGGAGGGACAAGTCACGCAGCGCCTGCTCACCCTAACGGCGCTCAACAGCATGTACGCGGTCGTGATCGAGAAAATCGCCTCCGGTTGGCTGCATCAGGAAGTCTATGGCGATGTCTTCGCGACGATCATGCAGCCGCTGTATCTGCTCGTCGGATCGCTCGTGCTCGCCTACGTGCTCGCGAAGGCCTGCACGATTTTCTATCGATCGATGCAAGTGCAAGACGAACATTCCTTCGTCGCGCTGTTTGGCCTCGTGCTACTCGCGATCGCGGTCGCTCATCTCTTTAGCCTATCGACGATCCTGAGCCTGCTCGCCGCAGGCATCATCGTGAAGAATCTCGAAGCGAAGCCGCAACTATGGCCCGAACATTTCGGCACGGCCGGCTGGTTGCTGACCGTGATCTTGTTCGTCCTCACGCTGGCACGGTTCGAGTGGCACGACATCGTGCTGGGCGGTGTCGCGGCGGTCCTGTTGATCGTGGCTCGCTTCGTCGCCAAGCTCGTCGGCGTACTGGCGTTCGCGAAGCCGAGCGGAATCGGC
>JBQCDS010000750.1:0-3240 GCA_051961035.1 Trinickia sp.
GCCGCGTTTGACGCCCGCGCGCAGAACGATCACGAAAGCGGCGCCGCACCTCGCCGGCATGGCACTCAAGAATTGTTTCAGCGCGTCGGCGTCGTCGGGCGATGCGTCGATCCCCACGACAGGGAACGAAAATCGGCTCTGCGGCGAAGGTTCTGAATTTTGAACAGACATTTTCGATCTGTCGGATGATGCGCGGCACGCATGCGGCGGTGGTTCGATCGCGACGGATTCAGTCACTTCGCGATCGGCCTCGTAGCCGGCAGCCCGGCATGACCGATGCCGCGCGCGGCTTATGGTTTCGTTGAACTCATTCAGGCGCCTATGATACGCGGCATCGGGGGTGTTCCGGTGGTTTCACCGATGCGCGGCAACTTGCAAGAAAGGAAGTTGAAATCTTGTTGAGACCAGGGCCATCGCGGCCCGCACACTGCGAGGCGGGTTGTTGCGATAGAGGACTCAATGCTTCTTTTACGGCGCGCATGCGATGCAACAGGCAACGGGAATCGGTGCCGATTTGTGTGCGAAAAATGTGCGCGCGGAATGGAACGAATCGCGTCATGACAGCGTGCGGCTTTATCGGCGACAAATGGATCGGTTCGATGCCTTCCCGCTTCCCACCGAAATCCGCAGCGACGGCGTGCCAACGGCGCACTGCGATACGCGGCGTTAATACATTAGCGCCCGGCGATTATGGAACGCGGCTATCGGTGATGGAAAGCGGGCGTTATACTCTCAGCCGCATTTGAATCGCCCGATAGCCAGCTTCATCGTTCCTCCGTTTGTGAATCGGGGGAATTATGTCGACCAGCCCCCAATTCCAAATATGGAAATGAACGAGCGTGGCCAACTGCGCCGATCAGTGCCCGCGTGCGGCGCGACTACGCCGCGCCCGCGCCTTGCGGCAACCCTCTTCGCGCTTGCGGCCGTGCTCGTATGCGGCGGCTGTGCCGTCGGCCCCGATTTCAAGGCGCCCGCCGCACCCGTGGCCGCAAGTATCACCCCCGAGCCGTTGCCGGACAAGACGCAAGCCACGCCCGTGGCGGGCGGGGCCGCGCAACGTTTCGATCCTGCGGCCGCGCTGTCGTCGCAGTGGTGGACGGCGTACGGCTCCGATCGGCTCAATCGCCTCGTAGCGGATGCATTCGCCAATAGTCCGACGATCGCTTCGGCTCAAGCGGCGCTGCGCGTCGCACAGGAGCAACTGAACGCGCAACGCGGCGCGCTTTTTCCGTCAGTGGGCGGTAGCGCCGGCGTGACGCGCGAGAAGATAAACGGCGCTGAGCAAGGTTTCCCGCAGGCGGGGAGTTTTCTCTTCACGCTCTACAACGCATCGGTGAGCCTGTCATACGACTTCGACGTGTTCGGTGGCGTGCGGCGCGGCATCGAGGCGCAACAAGCCGGCCGCGATGCACAGCGCGAGGAACTCCAGGCAACTTACCAAACGCTTGCGGCCAATGTCGTGACAGCGGCCGTACTCGAGGCATCGCTGCGTGCGCAAATCGAGGCCACCCGTGAGCTCGTGGCATCGGCGCAGCATGAAGTCGATCTAAGCCGGCAGGACTTCGAGCTGGGCGGCGCCGCGCGATCCGACGTCTTGTCGGCCGAATCGAATTTGGCCTCGGTGCAGGCGACGCTGCCGCCGCTTTCGCAGCAGCTCTCGGCCGCGCGTAGCCAGCTCGCCGTTTATTTAGGGAAGGCCCCCAGCGAATACGACGAGGGGCAATTCGATCTGGCGTCGCTGCAATTGCCGCTCGATATTCCCGTGACGATGCCCTCGGAGATCGTGCGGCAGCGCCCCGACGTGAGGCGTGCCGAAGCGCTCCTGCATGAAGCGAGCGCGCAGATCGGCGTCGCGACGGCGAACATGCTGCCGAAGATCGGCCTGACGGGAAGCTATGGCGATTCGTCGACGTCCGTCCGGTCGCTCTTCACGAGCAACGTGTTTTCGTTGGCCGGCAATATCACGCAGCCCCTGTTTCAGGGCGGGGCGTTGAATGCGAAGCGCCGTGCCGCCGTGGCGGCCTACGATCAATCGCTCGCTCAGTATCGGCAAACCGTTTTGCTTGCATTCAAGAATGTTTCCGATGCATTGCGCGCGCTCGATACCGATGCGCAAACGCTGGCCGCGCAGTACCGGGCGCAAGCGGCGGCCGCCGACAGCTTGCATCTAATCGAGCAGCGCTTCGGCCTCGGCGGCGCGAATCACCTCGAATTACTCACGGCGCAACAACAGTACCAGCGTGCGCGCATCGCCTATGTGCAGGCACTGGCCGCACGCTACCAAGACACGGCTGCGCTGTTCCTTGCGCTGGGCGGCGATTGGAAATCCATTACATGACGGACAAATCAGAGTTATTGCGGCAGTTGCGCATCGAACGCGACGAGCGGCCCGCGCAAACAGTGTCTTCTCGGCGTTGGTGGTGGCTCGCCGGGCTGGTTGGCCTGTTGATCGCGCTCGGGGTCGGTGCCTTCTTGATGTTGCATACGGCGTTGCCGACCGTGCGAGACGCGGTGGCTAAGCCAGCGGCAACGGAGGCAGGCGGGCAGGGCGGAACGTCGATCCTCGATGCCTCCGGATACGTTGTCGCGCGCCGTCAAGCGACCGTCTCGGCGAAGATCACCGGCAAGCTCAATCAGTTGTTCATCGAGGAAGGGGTGCACGTCAAGCAAGGCGATGTCGTGGCCACGCTCGACGATCGCAATGCATCGGCCGCGTTGCTGCAAGCGAAAGCCGGCGTCGCGCAAGCCGAAAGCACGCTGACGCAGGCGAAGGCGGCCGCGGCCGACATCACCCCGATTTATGAGCGCGATCGCAAGCTGGCGGCGGCGGGCGTCATCAGCGCCACCGCGCTCGAGCAGAGCAAGGCGAACTACGACGCGAAGCAAACCGATGTGGGCGTGGCGCAAGGCAATCTCGCGGTACGTCGCGCGGCGCTCGAAATCGCGCAGCGCGATCTCGACGATACGATCGTGCGCGCGCCGTTTACGGGCGTCGTGACGACGAAGAACGCTCAGCCCGGTGAAATCGTCTCGCCGTTGTCGGCGGGCGGCGGCTTCACGCGCAGCGGCATCTGCACCCTCGTCGATATGGATTCGCTCGAGGTGGAAGTGGACGTCAGCGAAAACTTCATCAGCCGTGTGCAGGCCGGCGAGCCCGCCACGCTCAAGCTGAACGCGTATCCGGATTGGTCGATCCCCGCTTACGTCATCGCCGTGGTGCCCACCGCCGATCGCAGCAAG
>JBQCDS010000751.1:0-3800 GCA_051961035.1 Trinickia sp.
TGTTTGGTTTGGGGGTGGGGTTCAACCCGTTGGGGGGGGTCTGGTTCTTGCTGGTGGGGCACGACGCGCTCCACGACCGATTCAAACGCCGGATCGTTTTGCGAAACATATAGCCACTTGCCGAGCACCGGATGCGGCCGCAAGGCCGGCATTTCGTCGATGAGCGCGGCATGACGATCCTGCGACGTACAAACCAGCATACCGTTCCAGGGTTCGTCGCGATCGCCTACGGTAATGCATAGGCGAGCGTCGATATACGCCGCATCGGCGCTGAACATGCGCTTGCGCAAAAAGGTTGGGTCGCGCTCGAATGCGTCGAGGATCCACGCGAGCGAGTTGCGGACAGTGGAGGGCATGGGGGTTGTTCTCGGCCGGTGATCGTCAATGCGCTTTGTTCGCCGCTTGCCGAGCCTCCCAGGCGGCGAGCGCCGCTTCGTATCGATCGAGCGCTTCTTCGTAAAGCTCGAAGACGCAGGGCGAGCAGCCGCTGTGACAGCACTCGTCCTGTGTCGGCCGCTGCGGCGGAGTGGGCCGGGGATCGTCGCTCGGGCAATCGTGGCAAGAAGGGCGGGGCACGGCTCGGTTCAAGTATTCAGTAGCGCTCAGTATAAGTCGCCATCGACCCCGTGCCCGTGATCGATCCTGCGCTACCCGATCACTTCCGCCGCGCGCACGTAGGGTTGCCCGAGCGCTTTCGCGACGGCTTCGTGCGTCACGTGTCCTTCGCATACATTGAGGCCGGCTTGCAGATGCGGATCGTCCGCCATCGCTCGCTTCCATCCTTTGCTTGCCAGCGCGATCGCGTGTCCGAGGGTGGCGTTGGTCAATGCGAACGTCGACGTCTGCGCCACGGCACCCGGCATATTCGCGACGCAGTAGTGAATGACGCCGTCGACAACATACGTGGGTTCGGCGTGCGTGGTCGCATGCGACGTTTCAAAGCATCCTCCTTGGTCGATGGCGACATCCACGACGACGGAGCCTTTCTTCATCGTCGAAATCATGCTGCGCGTGACGAGTTTGGGCGCAGTCGCACCCGGGATCAAGACGGCGCCGATGACGGCATCGGCGCTCGCGACGCATCGCTCGATCGCATGCGCGCTCGAAAACATCGTCGTAATGCGATTGCCGAAGATGAGATCCAACTGCCGCAAGCGGTCGACATTCGTATCGAGAATCGTGACACGCGCACCCATGCCCACGGCCATTTGCAGCGCGTTCGTGCCCACCATCCCTGCGCCGATGATCACGACACGCCCCGGTGCGACGCCGGCCACGCCGCCTAGAAGCAGACCCATGCCGCCGCGCGGCTTCTCGAGTTGCGCCGCGGCAACCTGTATCGACATGCGGCCCGCCACCTCGCTCATCGGCGCCAGCAGGGGCAGCCCGCCTGCCGGGCCGGTAATTGTCTCGTAGGCAATGCAAACGGCGCCGGAGGCGATGAGGCCGGCGGCTTGTTCCCGATCGGGGGCGAGATGCAGATAGGTGTAGAGGATTTGCCCGCGCCGCAACATGGCGCGCTCCACGGCTTGCGGCTCTTTGACCTTGATGATCATGTCGGCTCGCGCGAAGAGCTCTTGTGCGTCGCCGCATATCGTGGCGCCTGCCGCGACATAGGTATCGTCGGGTAAGCCCACGGCCGCGCCCGCATCCTTTTGCACAAGGACCTGATGCCCCCGGCTGACGAGCTCACGTGTGCCCGCGGGGGTCAGGCCTACGCGGTATTCCTGATTTTTGATCTCTTTTGGAACGCCGACCAGCATGATGCACCTCCTCCTTGTAGGGAATCGATTGACCGAATGCTCAGACCAGGCTTGTGGCTTGGGTGATGGCGCTTGCTGATCGACATAGTACGCCGTCGCACGGGCTCCGCAAAAACGGACCGCTAGGTTCGGTGGATGGTGACGTAATGCACCGACCGCATTACGTCGGTTCGGCGACGATCCGCGCAATGGCCTGCTCGAACACCTCGGCCGGCTGGCCGCCGCTCACTAGATAGCGGCGGTTGAAAATGAAGGCAGGCACCGAGTGAATACCCATGGCTTGATAGTGCTGCTCTTCGGCCCGAACTTCGTCGGCGAATTTCCCGCTCTCGAGCACTTCACGCGCCTGCGCGGCATCAAGACCGACCGAATGCGCGACATCAACTAGAACGCCGCGGTCGCTCGGATCCTTACCGTCGGTGAGATAGGCATGCAGCAGCGCCAGCTTCAGCGGCACTTGCTTGCCTTCGATCCCCGCCCAATGCAACAGCCGGTGAGCGTCGAACGTGTTGTAGACGCGATCGCGCGAACCGAACTCGAACCCGACATCGGCACCTCGCTCGCGGATCATCGCTTGCGTTTCGGCGATTTGCTCCGGCGTGCGGCCGTATTTCTTCCCGAGATAGTCGACGATATTCTCGCCTGCGGGGGGCATTCCGGGATTCAACTCAAAGGGGTGCACGGCGATCCTCGCATCCACCGCGTGGCCGAGACGTGCTAGCGCTTGCTGTAGCGACGAAAGCCCAATCGCGCACCATGGGCATGTGACATCGGATACGAAATCAATTTCAAGCGGCTGTGCTGTCATGGCTACCTTCTAACGATGCATGGTGGGGGCGCGTTAGGCTGACGTTTCGTCAACTCAACGCATCCCGAGCCTAACGCGAATCGCGAATGGCTGCACATCGCCTTGCCGATGAGAACCGCGCAATTCAATCCTGCGCTGGCCGATCGACGGATACGCCCAATTCAGCGGCCAGGCGTTCGACGAGCAGGCGAAGTTCGGCCACTTCGGCGGATAAGCGCTTTTGTTCGGCCCTCATCGTTTCGAGTTCGCCCGACGAAACGGACTCTCCAGTGAATTCACGCGCGGCGGCGATTTGCTCGATGCTCACCTCGCCGCACATCAGATGCATCCAGCGATTTCCCCGTTCACCGGGTGCGCACGGCAGCTTGACCGCGAGCGCGGGCGTGCGCGCGGCCAGTTCGTCGAGAAATGCCTCGACGGATGAGTTATCTGCAAAGCTATGCAGTCGCGCAACGTTCAGCCGCAATTCGGCTGCCGTCTGCGGGCCTCGGAGCAGCATGATGGTGAGCAGGGCGGCGGCCTGGCTCGGGATGCCGAGCACGCGATTCATGTTGTGCTCATAGCGCGTGACGCGGCTACTGCTGGCTTCCATGGCGAGGCTCAAGCGCTTCAACCCATCGATTGCGGTTTGCACTTCGGGCTCGGTCACGTTCATGACTGGGGAGCGAGCGGTCTTCTGGTTGCAGCCCGCGGTGAGCGCATTCAGCGAGAGCGGGTACGTGTCCGGCACCGTGCGCTGTTTTTCCACAAGCACACCAAGCACGCGCGCTTCGAGGGGAGTGAGATCGCGAAGGGGTTGGGTCATGGCGCAGCTTCGGGCGGTGAAGGAGTGGGAGTGGATATGATAGCCGCCGACGCGCGAGAAGTTGCGCGCGGCCGATGCGGTATGAACCTTATAGGGTTCGTCTTATAGATAGCTGCACACGTAATCGAGCGTTTCGATCACTTCGATATCGAAACGGCTCTTGCCGGGCACCGCGAACGATTGGCCGGCGCCATACGTCGTCCATTGATCGCTGCCTTCGTGCCGGATACGGCATTGGCCGGCTTGCACTTCCATGAGTTCGGGCGCGTCGGTGCCGAAGTTGAGTGTGCCGGGCAGGATCACGCCGAGCGTCTTCTTCGTGCCGTCGGCGAAGAGAACCGTGTGCGACACGCACTTGCCGTCGAAGTAGACGTTGGCGCGTTTGATGACGGAAACCTGATCGAATTGCGTTGCGGCGGTCATG
>JBQCDS010000752.1:0-3416 GCA_051961035.1 Trinickia sp.
TCGATTCACTGGGAGCTGATGTTCACCCGCGCGATGTTCGCCACCGACACCATGGCACGGCAGCATGCCTTGCTGCGCCGCGCAGCGGAACTGGTCGACCAGGGCCGCCTGAAGCACACCCTGACCCGACGCATCGACGGCATCAACGCCGCCGGTCTCATCGAAGCGCATGCGCTGGTCGAGGCGGGCAACATGATCGGCAAGGTCGTCGTCGCCAACCGCTAATGCCTTTTGAGAAGGAGCATCAACATGACATCGCAAATCATCAGTACGGCCACGATCAGCCTCGAAGCCGCGCAAGGACTGCTGGCAGCAGCACGCCAAGCGTGCGCCGCGCGCGGGTTCGCCGCAACGATCGCGATTACCGACGCCGGCGGTCACCTGCGCGCGTTCGAGCGCTCGGATTCCGCCCCGTTCCTTACTGTCGACGTCGCCATCGACAAGGCATGGACCGCCGCGTCGTTCGGCATGGCCACGCACCAATGGAATCAGTACATGGCTGAGCCCGCCGTTGCCCCGCTGGCGCACCATCCGCGGCTGACGCCGGTTGGCGGTGGCGTACCGATCTTCCACGAAGGACGTGTGGTGGGCGGCATCGGCGTTTCTGGCGGAACATCGGTTCAAGACCATGAAGCCGCTGAGGAGGCGCTGCGACGCTCTGGGTTCATGCAGTAAGCGCCTGCGCTGCCAAGGCCGCAATCGGTTTTGGCAGCGGCCGTATGCGGCGTGCATCTGAATGATTGATGACATACTGTGTCGTTCCCCTGCTGAGGAAAGCGAAGGAGATTCAAGTGATCCGCATTGCAACGCCAGAAGATGCCTCATCCATCGCCAACCTATACAACCACTATGTCTTGAACACGGCCATCACCTTCGAGACGGAGGCTATTCCTGCCGACGACATGGCTTCTCGCATCCGCGAGGTAACCGATGCCGGCCTGCCCTGGGTGATCGCCGAGTTCAATGGCCGGGTTGTCGGCTACGCCTATGCCAGCAAGTGGAAGGGGCGCTGTGCATACCGCTTTTCGGTCGAGAGTACTGTCTACGTCGATGTCGAGCACGCCCGGCGAGGCATCGGCACGCAGCTCTACGACGCACTGCTCGCCCGCTTGCGCAGTGGAAAAACGCATGTCGTCATCGGTGGAATTGCCTTGCCGAACGAAGGCAGCGTGGCGCTTCACGAACGTTTCGGCTTCCGCAAGGTGGCTCACTTCAGCGAGGTCGGCTTCAAGTTCCAGCGCTGGATCGACGTGGGCTACTGGCAAATCACGCTGTAGGTTCATTCGGCAGCCGACTCCGATAAAAGCCGTTCCATCGACCCGGCATTCGCAGGTTTCGGGCATCAATGACACACCGGCCGGCCGATACCGAACGCCTGAATCGTTTGTCCCAACCGCTTGAGGAGCAAATGTGTTTTCCCACGTCTTTATCAGCGTGAGCGATTTCGAACGCGCCTTGTGCTTTTACGATGGCGTGATGGATAGCCTAGGGGTTGAGTTGCGGTTCTGCGAACGAGAAAGACCATGGGCGGGTTGGCACAGTCCCGGCGGAACGCGCCCCCTCTTCGTCATCTGCAAGCCCTTTAACGAGCAACCCCATCATCCTGGTAATGGACAAATGGTTGCCTTTTCAGCGGCCTCTAGGGCGGCTGTCCGTGGGTGCTACCAAATTGCGTTGAAGAGCGGCGGAACGTGTGAAGGCCCGCCTGGGCTGCGTCCTCAATATCATGAGCATTACTACGGGGCGTACTTTCGAGACCCTGACGGAAACAAACTCTGTGTTGCGAGCCATGTCCCGGAGTTTGAAGACATGTGACGCCTCTCGGATGAAAAGCTGGCGCATGCGCATGTCGTCGATCATGCGCTGGCGCAGCGCACTGACGGCTGGTTTGAAGAACAAGGCGGATTGCCTCATTCGCCAACATACGGAACTGCGCAGCCGCCCCTCTTGAACCGCTCACGCGGCAGCATGCTTTCGAGCATGGCCTGAACGACGAACGAGAAGCCCCTCGACAGACCTGCCGCAAGCGCGGACCCCGTAAGCGATGGCGGCAGCAAAAAATGAGATGGAAGCGTCGTTCCATATTAGGGCTTGAAACCATCTCATTATTATGTAATAATAATCGTTCTCATTCTCATTCCTAATACCTCGGATGTGCCGCGAGCGCGCCATCCGCATAAAAGCGCCTGCCGCATCGGCGGTAAGCGCACGATGAACAAAGGGGTTTCACATGTTGTTGACCAGGACGCCGCTCGCGCGCTCGTTCCAACTGGCTTTGACGCTGCATGTCACGGCGCTTCCGCTCGCGGCGCACGCGCAGGTTTCATCGGCGCCGGCTCACCCAAACACGGCGGCGCCCTCGGACGGCGCGACCGTGGAAAATGGACAAGCCGGGCAAGCGGCATCGCTGATGGCGGCCTCGGTGGCAACGCTGCCGGATGTCAGGATCGACGCGAGCAAACCGCACGACGACTTCCTCACGGATAAATCCAGCGTCGGCGGCAAGGTGCCCACGGCCCAGCGCGACATCGCACAATCGGTCACCGTGATCAATCAAGCGCTCATGCAGTCGCAAGGCGTCACGTCGTTCCAGGACAGCCTGCGTAACGCGCCGGGCATTACGATCGGCGGTGCGGAGGGCGGGCAAATCGGCAACAACATCAACTTGCGCGGCTTCACCGCGCAGAACGACATCTATCTCGATGGGTTTCGCGATCGCAACCAGTACTACCGCGACACGTTCGACCTCGAATCGATCGACGTGCTGTACGGCCCTTCGTCGATGCTGTTCGGGCGCGGCTCGACCGGCGGCGTCATCAACCAAGTCAGCAAGCGTCCGAACCGCAAGCCCTCTGCCGAAATTTCGACGACGATCGGCACCGGCGATCGCTACCGGACGTCGGTCGACCTGAATCATCCGCTGAGCGATACCGCTGCGTTTCGGGTCGACGCCTTCGGCCAGTCGATCGGTTCGACGCGCGACGAGATGAAAAACAAGGATTACGGCATTGCGCCGTCGATTCGCTTCGGGATCGGCACGCCCACCGAGATCACGATCTCCGCGCTGATACAGCACAACTACGACATGCCCGACTATGGCGTGCAGTCGATCAACGGCCATGCGTTCGCGCCGTCCAAGCACACGTACTACGGGCTGACCGACGATCGCACGATTCAGGACGTGCAGTCGCTCAGAGCGCGCATCGATCACAAGATTTCCGATTCGCTGTCGATATCGAACCAGACGCAAATTTCTCACTCGATGACCGATGCGCGCGAGAGCGCCGCCCGTGCCGTGCTCACGGGCCCATCGGCTTCGAGCACCGCACTCTCGAACGGCAACTTCACCTCGCTCCCGCTGCAAGACCTCTACGTGCAGTTGCAGAGCCACGACCGCGTGATCCAGAATCGCTCGA
>JBQCDS010000753.1:0-9532 GCA_051961035.1 Trinickia sp.
CTGGCGTTCAAGCTGCTCGTCAATGACAACGCGAAGTTTACGGCGCTTTTGGTTGGCATTACGTTCGCGGTGTTCCTGATGATCGAAATGACTTCGCTGTTCGCCGGCATTCTCGAGAAGGCATCGGCGACGGTAACGAACATCGGCGCGAAAGTTTGGGTCATGGACCCGGCCGTGCAAACGGTGGCGAACAGCATCGGCATGCCGGCCTACGTACTCGATGCGGTGCGCAGCATCGATGGCGTGAAGTATGCGGTGCCGCTGTATTCGGGCGCCGCGCTTCTCAAGCTGAGGGACGGTACTTATCAAGCGGTGACGGTGATCGGCTTGGACGACACTACACTGTACGGTTGGCCGACGATGATCGAGGGGCGCATCGAGGATATTTTCGCGGAGAGCGGCTTCATTGCGATCCGCGACTCGGCGTTCCGCAAACTCGAAAACCCGAGGCTCGGCAGCGACTTCGAGTTGAACGATCACCGCGGCGTCGTGGTGGGCATCGCCAAAGTACCGAGCAGCGGCTTGTTCGGTTTGCCCACGCTCTATACGACCTATCACCGCGCGATTCAATACATTCCTTCGGCGCGATTCACGACGTCCTACATTCTTGTCGAGCCGAAGACAGCCGCGGATATCCCCCATATCAAAGCGCAAGTTCATGCGCTCGGATACGCGGCTTACACGCGGGACGAGTTCATGCGTCGTATCTCGAACTTCTACAAGTACCAAACGGGACTCGGCACGAACATTCTATTGATGACCGTCATCAGCTTCATCGTGGGCTTGTCGATTTCCGGGCAAACGTTCTATACGTTCATCCTCGAAAACCTGGACAAATTCGGTGCGCTCAAAGCGATCGGCGCGAAGAGCCATGAACTCGTCGCGATGATCTTGTTTCAAGCCACGTTCACCGCTTTGACCGGATATGGGATCGGCATCGGGCTGTGCGTTGGCTCGATTAGCCTGGCCCGACTTCGCATTCCGGACTATGCGGCCCTCGTCACCTACCGCAATCTTGCATTGGCCTTTGCCATGGTGGTCGTGATCGCGGCGGTATCGAGCTACCTGGGCGTGCGGCGGGTGCTGCGCATCGAACCCTTCGACATTTTTAGGGGCTAACGGTGGCAGACGTGGCGATCGACGCGAAGGCGCTCAACAAATCGTTCGGTGAAGGCGACGCCCGCACGGTCGCGCTCAAGGACGTGTCGTTTCACGCGAGATTCGGCGACATGCTGATGATCGTCGGGCCTTCCGGGAGCGGTAAGACGACCCTGCTCAGCGTGATATCGGGTGTGCTTCGGCCCGACAGCGGCGAGGTGACGGTGGCCGGCACCGATCTATGGAGGCAGTCGAGCGACGACATCGCCGAGTTTCGATTGAATCGCATCGGCTTCGTGTTTCAGGACTATCACTTGTTTCCGCGTCTGACCACCGCGGAAAACGTGGCGATTCCGCTGATTCTCAAGCGCCACGATTGGGACGACGCACTGCACCAAGCACTCGAATACCTCGACATCGTCGGCCTAAAGAAGCGGGCGGATATCGCACCAGTCAAGCTTTCGGGCGGGGAGCAGCAACGCGTCGCGATTGCACGCGCGATGGTCAGTCAGCCGGACATTCTGATCTTCGATGAGCCGACCGCGTCGCTCGATGGCGATACGGGGCGAGCCATTATTGACTTCGTCGCACATCAGGTGCTGAACGACAAGCGCTGTATCGTCATCGTCACGCACGACGCGCGCATCTTCGAATACGCCAACCGCATCTTGCACATGGAAGACGGGCAATTGAAGTCGATCGAGCGAGGAGGGGGGCAATGAAGCAAAAATTGCTGTTCCTGCTTGCGTTTGCCGGGTTCCTGGCCGGGATCGTCGCGGCCTATGTCTATGGTGTTCAAGAGCCGCCGCATCCGCCCGTATTTTCCCCGGCGGCCAACCCGTATGCGCATGGCGTCTATGCCGAAGGGATCGTCGAAAGCGATCAGGCAACCGGCGAGAACGTCAATCTTTATCCCGAGGTAACGGGGCGCGTCACGCGCATTCTTGTTCACGAAGGCCAGACGGTGAGCGCGGGCGCCGTGCTGCTCAGCATCGACGACGCAGTGCAGCGCGCCACAACCGCGCAACTCGACGCGCAGGCTCAAGCCGCGGCCACGATGCTCGACGAACTCAAGGCGCAACCGCGGCGCGAGACGCTCGATGTGGCATGGGCGCAGGTGGGCGCGGCAGCGGCGAGCTTGAAAATGGCGCAGGATCAGTACGACAAGCAGGAGCGTGCCTACCGGATCGAACCGAAAGCCGTCAGCAAGGACCTGCTCGATAATCTGACAAACAGCATGAAGCTCGCGCGGGCCAACCTCGAAGTGGTGACGCGCCAATATCAGCTGACACGCGCGGGGGCTTGGAGTTACGACATCCGCAATCAGGCGATGCAAGTCGATGCCCTTCAAAAAGCGGCAGCAGCGTCGAACGCGCTGCTGTCGAAATATACGATTCGCGCACCGGTGGATGGCGTGGTGCTATCGATCAATGCTGCGCTCGGCTCGTACGTTTCGCCGCAGGGCGTGTACGAAAGCTATGCACAAGGCCAAGCCCCGATGCTCGTAATGGGATCGAGCAATGCGAAGCTCGCCGTGCGCTGCTATGTCGACGAAATCCTCATTCATCGATTGCCGGATCCGAAGGTTCTCAAGGCTCGTATGTTCATACGCGGCACGAACATCGCATTGCCGCTCGAATTCAGCCGAATTCAACCGTACGTATCGCCGAAGATCGAGCTTTCGAATCAGCGTACCGAACGCGTCGACGTGCGTGTGCTGCCGATGATTTTTCGGATCGCTCAGATGCAGGGCGCCCACCTTTATCCGGGGCAGTTGGTCGATGTCTATATCTCGGCTCAGTGACGCAAAGCGGCGCCGAATCGCACGCGCGGGTTTCAAGACGGCTGCGGCGCTCGTGGCGGCCGGGTTCACCGCGAGTTGCGCGGTTGGGCCGGACTTCGTCCACCCTTCGGCGCCGAACGTCGCTCAGTTCGTCCACGGCAAGCCGGTGCAAGGCGTGCTTGATGCCGCGCCCGGCGTCCAGCGATTCGACGACGATGCGCCGCTTCGAACCGACTGGTGGACGCAATTCGGTTCGCGTGTCATC
The DNA here is from genome assembly GCA_051961035.1 of Trinickia sp. Taxonomy (GTDB): domain Bacteria; phylum Pseudomonadota; class Gammaproteobacteria; order Burkholderiales; family Burkholderiaceae; genus Trinickia. Next base: position 3,147 of record JBQCDS010000753.1, read on the forward strand.
GATACTGCGGTTTCGGACACGTTGACGAGCAATGCCACGTTGGAAGGGGCGCAGGCGTCGTTGCGGCAAAGCGAGAACGCGATGCGCTCGGGCGCCGGCGTATTCTTCCCTCAGATCGATGCCGCAATGGGGACCACGCGCGAGAAGTATTCGCCGTTGCGTGTGGGGCAGCCATTGCCGCCGACGATCTTCAACCTTTTCACGCTGACGGGGGCCATCAGCTACGCGCTCGACATCTGGGGCGGGCAGCGGCGATTCGTCGAGGCGCTGCGCGCGCAAACCGATGTGGCCCGTTACGCGTTGCTTGCGTCTTATCTGACGCTGACGACTAACGTCGTGAACGCCATGATTGCGCGTGCGGCCTATACCGACGAAATCGCCGCGACGCGCGAGACGATCGCACTCACTCGGGAGCAAGTGCATATCACGCGTATCCAAGCGCAGGCGGGAACGACGGCCTATTCGGCCGTGCTGACGCTCGAGAGCCAATTGGCCACGCTCGAAGCGTCGCTGCCCGCGCTCGCGCAAAAGCGCGTGCAGACAGAAGATCTGCTCGCGACGCTCGCGGGGCAGTTTCCCGTCGATTGGCACGCCGACCCATTGACGCTATCGGACATCGCTTTGCCGGCCGATTTGCCTTCGGTTGTACCGTCCGAGCTCGTCCACCGCCGGCCCGATATCCTTCAAGCCGAGGCGGTGATTCATGTCGCGAGCGCGAACGTGGGCGTGGCCACGGCCGATCTGTTTCCTAGCCTGACGCTGTCGGCAACGGGCGGCTACGGGAGTTCTTCGATGGGATCGTTGCTACGCGCGGGCGGGCAGGCATGGAGCGTGGGGGCGAGCATCGGCGCACCTCTTTTTCACGGCGGGACGCTGTGGTACCAACGCAAGGCGGCGCTCGATGCGCTCAACGGTTCGCGCGCCGCTTATCGGCAGGTTGTCCTGGCCGCATTCGCACAGGTTGCCGATACGCTGCGCGCGCTGGAGCACGATGCGGCGGCGCTCGATGCGCAGACGCGCGCGCTGGCATCGGCGCGCGAAGCGCTGAGACTCGTGAGAGTGAACTACGAGGCCGGTACGGTCGACTATGTGCAGATTCTTATTGCCGACCAGCAATACCATCAGGCGAAAATGGCTTATTTGCAGGGCGTCGCGCAGCGCTTGCAAGACACCGTGGCGCTTTACGCAGCGCTAGGCGGCGGATGGGTCACAGCGCATTAAGCGGTGTCGGTGCTTTGATATCCACGTGCGTCGCTCCAAGCGGCTTGGTCGTCGGCGAACAGACCGAACTCCGGCTGCGTGGTTTCATGGTCGATGCACTGCACGTGCCAATCGCCGAGCATTTGCTTTGCACCATCCGCCGTGTACGAATACGCGCGGCCCACTTCGCCCTCGAAGGGGCTGCCGTTTCCACTCAGTTCCATGCCTTCTAGGATGCACAGCGGCTGCGTGCCGGACGGGTCGAAAATCAGCGTCCTTCCAGTCTCCGAGCGCGCGATCCCCCACGCGGGCAGGGCGAGGCCCAAATGAGCCTCCCGCGACCATTTCAGCGAGTGGTCGTCGAGCCAAAGAATGGCAAACGCACAGGGATCGGTGTCGAACGTATCGAGGTGTAGGGTGATTCGCATTGCATTCTCCTGTCGACGGATGATGGAAGGCGCGGATGAGCATCATTGGTTCAGAACCCAATCGACGAGCGTGCGTGCCTCGCCCGGCGACAACGGGCCGCCACGCTCCGACGCGGGCGGCATCGGCATATTGCCCCAATGCGCTTTTCCGCCGATGCGCAACTTTTCCGCGAGCATGTCCGCCGCGTCCGGTTTGTCTCGGTAGCGGTGCGCGATTTGACGGAACGACGGCGCCAGAAACGGTTTGTCGACGGTATGGCAGAACATGCAGTGTTGTTGGTTGATCAATTCCGTCGGTTCGGCCTCGGGACCGGCGAATGCGAGCGAGGGCGCGGCAAGCGCCGCCAGTGCCAGTACGAGCCAGACAATATCGATTCGAGGTCTCTCGTGCCACCCGTTCATCGGTCAATCTCCGAAAGGCGTCTTGCCAATGAGTTTCAGTGTAGGGATGCGGCCAGTCGCCCTTGTTGATTCAGGTCAAGCCACTGCCCGAGCTCGAGGGGCAAGCTGCGGTATCCGTTCCGCGTGAACGAGCGAGATTGACGTGCATCAATGGACGCGACCGCTTCGCTTGGCGTTGGCGGCCAGGGCAGCTATCGTGGAATCGAGAGCAGTCTAGTCTCAATTGAGGTGATCGCCATGCACATCCATTTTCCCGACGATCCGCCGATCTACTGCGGTCCGGATCTCACGCTGACGTTTCCGGCGGTAGTCGACGGCGAACGCGTGAATTGTTCGATCACCGCCGAGGCACTGGAAGATCATTTCGGCGCCAAGTCGCCACGCGAAGAAGACACGCTGCGCGCATTCAACGGTAATCGGCAGAAGATCGAGCATGCGGCTCGAGAGTTGTTGCAGGCGCTGGGTCACAAGCCTGTCATTTTGCACAGCGGCTATTTCCGTTTCTACGATTGAGCGCATGCGATCAGTCATGCCGGAGGCGCCCAATGCGAGCAATGGTGTTCGATGGACAATCACCGATTTTGACGGAGCAGGCGTGGCCCGATCTCGTTCCCAGCGAAGGACAGCTGTTGATCCACGTACGCGCGTGCGGCATTTGCCGCACCGATTTGCATGTGATCGACGGCGAGCTGGCCCACCCGAAAATCCCTGTCATTCCGGGCCATGAGATCGTCGGCTTAGTGGCCGAGGCCGGACCAGGCGTGAGCGGATTCAATGTGGGTGACCGGGTGGGCGTGCCGTGGATGGGCCATACGTGCGGGAACTGCCGCTACTGTACGAATGGGCGCGAAAACCTATGCGATGCGCCTGGTTTTACGGGTTATACGATCGACGGCGGCTACGCCGAGCACACGCTCGCCGATAGTCGCTATTGCTTCCACGTGCCGGCGCGCTATTCCGATGTGCAAGCGGCGCCTCTGCTCTGTGCGGGCCTGATCGGATACCGCACGCTGCGAATGGCGGGCGATGCGCGACGTATCGGCATCTACGGATTCGGTGCGGCCGCCCACATCGTGGCGCAGGTGGCACGGCATCAAGGGCGCACGGTGTATGCCTTCACGCGCAATGGCGACACGGCGGCCCAGCAGCTCGCGCTGCGGCTAGGCGCTCGGTGGGCAGGCGGCAGCGACGAGCGCGCACCCGAGGAACTCGACGCCGCGCTTATTTTCGCGCCGGTCGGCGCGCTCGTTCCCATCGCGTTGCAGGCGGTCGCGAAGGGCGCAACGGTGGTATGCGGCGGCATTCATATGAGCGATGTACCGTCATTCCCCTATGCGTTCCTTTGGGGCGAGCGGCGCGTGGTATCGGTGGCCAATCTCACGCGTGAGGACGGCGTCGAGTTCATGCGCCTTGCCGGAGAGATTCCGCTCCAGATCGCGGCAACGCCCTATCCGCTGAGCGAGGCCAACCGTGCCTTGGCGGATCTGCGCGAAGGTCGGCTCGCCGGCGCTGCCGTTCTGACGATCGGCTCCTGAGGAGGCAGCGGGCGATCCGTGAATCCGCGCAGGGGTGTTCACTGTCGTTAGGCGTTCATCGTGTGCAAAGCAGTGTGAAGAGAGGGAGGCAAATAGCCCACGGTTTGCGCGAGGATCGGCAGTTCGTCCTCGTTCAAACGCAGGGCATCGGCGAGTAGCCGATGATTGATCCAGCCTCGCACGACCGAGCCAAGGCCAGCGGAGGCGCAATAAAGCGACACGTTCTGTGCAATGGCGCCAGCGGCCACGGCGGAGAACACATCGCGCTGCTGCGGCGACATGCCGAGCAGCTTCGATGTGCGAACCACGTACACCAAATCGAGCGGCGCGGCGCCGACGAAGTCTTGATAGCCCGTCATGTTGCGCGCGTCGATCGCATGCTTGAGCACGAGGCGATGCTCCGGCGCATCGTACCGATACACGCCGCCGGGCAATGCCACGTAAATGTCGATTTCGTTGAACGCATGAGCGGAAGGGGCGGTGCGCCCGCCGGTGACGTCGCGGTTGACGCCGTCGGCCGCCCACAGCAGTTCACCAAGCGTCTGCGGCGATAGCGCGTCTTCGGCAAATTCCCGTGTGCTGCACCGGAACGTCAAGGCGGACATCAAGGGCATGCCTGAACGCAGATCCGGACGCGCCAGTTCTATAGTCGGGGGTGTTTCGCCGCGTGCCGGTGTAGGCGACGAGGCAGGTAGCGGCTCATACGTCAGAAGATCCGTCGTGGTCATCTTTCGCTCCGTCAAAGTTGGGAAGACGCGCGAATGAAGGACCATCGCGCGTCCACCTCTCCACGGTAAGCGCGCCGAGTGTGCCTGCGGTTGATTTCAGTCAACTGTGTGTGCCAACGTCGCGCCGCGGCGTGTCGGTCTTCGGCTCTCGCGCGGCAAGGACGATGCCGCCGTACGATGCGCCGATGACGAAGAGCCTACCTTTCACGGTTTCCTCCCCGTTGCATGATTCGCATCGATGATGCGCCGCTGCCGCTCGGATCAGCTCAGCAGACCGTTTTCCAATGCATAGCGGGTCAACTCGGCGTTACTGCCCATCCCCATTTTTTCGAGGATGCGCGATCGATAAGTCGAAACGGTTTTCGGGCTGAGATGAAGCTGATCCCCGATGTGAATGAGGCTTTCCCCGCGTGCGAGCAGTTTCATCACCTCGAGCTCGCGATCCGACAGCACTTCGTGCGTGCAGCCTGTCTTCCCGCCGATGACGATGGCGAATCGTTCCGCAAGCGATGGGCTCACGTACTTGCCGCCCGTCGAGACTTTGCGAATCGCCTCGATGAGGGTGGCCGCCGAACTGTCTTTCGTCAGATAGCCCGCGGCACCGAGCTTGAGTGCGCGCATCGCATAGATTTCCTCGGCATACGTGCTCAGAATCAACACGGCCAGCGCGGGATGGCTGATCTGTAAGCCTTTGAGCAGGTCCAGCCCGTTCTTTCCGGGCAGGGCGATGTCGACCAACGCGACATCGAACCGTTCCGCGTTGACCGCGCGGACCGCTTCCGCGGCTGACGTGGCTTCCGCGGCTACCTCGATCTCGGGCGCGGAACTGAGCATGAGGCGCACGCCGTTGCGAACGACCGTGTGGTCGTCGACGAGCAGCACCTTGATTGTCTTAGTGGCCATGCTCGCTCCGCAGCGGAATTCTCAACTCGACGGTGGTGCCGTGCCCTGCATGGCCCGAAATGGTCAAGCTGCCGCCGAAGTGACGCGCGCGCTCGTGCATCCCAAGGATGCCCCACGAACGGCCGCTGACGGGACCGTCGCTGCCGATGCCCTTGCCGTCGTCCTTCACCTCGATGACGATGTCGTCTCCCTGCGTTTGCGCGCGGACGGACGCGTACGAGGCGTTCGCGTGCCGCACCACGTTGGTCAGCGCTTCTTGGACGATTCTAAAAAGCGTCGTACTGAGTTCCGCGTCGATCGGCAAGGCCGATAGGGCCGCATCGATCGTGCAATCGCAAACAAGATCCGATCGCGACTGGATTTGGTTGCTGTACCACCTCATGGCTTCCCATACCCCTAACTGATCGAGGACACTCGGCCGTAGGTCCGTAATGACACGACGGACGGCGCCGATCGCCTCGTCGGCAAGGCGGGTCGCGTCCACGAGGAGTGCGTCGGCCGAGCCGCCTGCTTGGATAGATCGTTCCACGGACACGGACACATACGCTTTGATGCCGGTCAAGAGGCTGCCCAACTCATCGTGAATCTCTTGGGCGATGCGCTTGCGCTCGTTTTCCTTGATGTTTTCTTGATGCGCGGCGAGCGAGCGCAGCTCGGCCTGCGATTGCCGCAATGTCTGCTCGGCGAGCTTGCTTTGCGTGACGTCGAGGAGAATGCCCTGGATGGGCGGCTGTTTCGAACCGTCGTGCACGATTTGCGCTTCTTCGCGAAGCCAAAGGATGTCGCCGTTTTTGGCGATCAATCGGTATTCGACGCGCAGCGGCGATCCGTTTTGGCGACTCAGTGCGACCGCTTGCCGAACCCGCTCGCGATCGTCGGGGTGCACATAGGTGTCGTGAAACGGGGGGCCGGCGAGCCATTCTTGCGCGGTGAACCCGAGCATCGAAATTTGCGGACTGACGTACATGAGCCGATCGTTTGCGGACGACCAGATATACGTAATGGCAGGAATCTGCTCGACGAGCGCGCGGAACCTAGCCTCCGCTTCGCGCTTGTCTTCGAGCAACCGCTGAGCGTTGAGCATGCGCTCGATGGCCGCCGGCACCTGCTCCAAGTAATGCCGATCGGCGTCCTTGGTCAGATAGTCGCGCGCACCGCGACGCATCAACTCCACAGCAAGCGTCGCGCTG
>JBQCDS010000754.1:0-7270 GCA_051961035.1 Trinickia sp.
TGACGGAGCCGGCGACGCGATAAGAGTCCTTCTCGCTCAGGCCGCTTTCGTCGAGGAGACGGCGCAGCAGATGCGCCGGCGTGTCGGCCGACACCTCCAGGCGCACGGCATTGCCCAAATGGCGCGCCGGCAACTCGCCTTGCAACGCCACGCGAAGGTTCGTGATTTCGTCTTCGTCGACGAACAGATCGCTGTTGCGCGTGATACGGAATTGATTGCAACTGCGGATGAGCAGATTGGGGAACAGCTCTTGAACGAAGCGCTGCATGAACGAGCTCAGCAGCACGAAGCCGTATGCGAAACCCGATAGTTCCTGCGGCATTCGCACGAGCCGCGGCAGCGCCCGCGGCGCCTGCACGATCCCCATCACCGCTTGCCGACCGAACGCATCCTTGCCTTCGAGTTCGACCACGAAGTTCAAGCTCTTGTTGAGGACGCGTGGAAACGGGTGTGCGGGATCGAGGCCGATCGGCGTCAGCACGGGCAGCAGTTCGTCGACGAAATACCGGCGTGCCCATTCGGTCTGCTCTTCGGTCCAGGTCTCGGAGCTATGAAAGTAAATGCCTTCTTCCTCGAGCGCGGGCAAGACCGTTTCGTGCAGCATCGTGTATTGGCGATCCACGAGCTTGTGCGCGCGCTCCGCGACGAGGTCATACACGTGCTGCAGCGATATGCCATCGGGCGCGAGCGTGCCGGGGTTGTCGCGCATTTGCTCTTGCAGACCGGCCATGCGAATTTCGAAGAATTCGTCGAGATTGCTGCTCGTGATGCAAATAAAGCGCAGCCGCTCGAGCAGCGGGACGGACGGGTCGGCGGCTTGCGCCAACACGCGCTCGTTAAAGCCAAGGATGCCTAATTCACGGTTCAGGAGCGGATAGCGCAACGACATCGGCAGCGAAGAATGAGAAGGGTCGGATGAGGGAACGAACGGGCGCTCGGACATTCTCATGGTTCGATGTCATTTCGATGAAAAGTCATACCTTCCTTATTCTAAGGGACAATCGGTATCGCGGCGGCATGACGCCTGCTGGCGGCCACATTCGTGCACCGAAGCGAAATACTATGCGCTTAGAATGTCGTCTTTGAACAGTGACGCGCGCCGTGCGAGTCGCACAAGGCCTATCGTGCGCGCGAACGGGAGCCTTTTTCCGAATGCCCAATACCCCGCATCTTCTCGCGTCCGTCGATCTCGGCTCGAACAGCTTCCGTCTCATCGTCGGTCGCGTCGAAGAGACCCCTGCTGGCGCACAGATCTATCAAGTCGATGCGCTGCGCGAGCCCGTGCGGCTTGCGGCGGGGCTGTCGGGCGACAAGATGCTCGATCGCGCGTCGCAGGTGCGAGCGTGGGATGCGCTCAAGCGCTTCGGCGAGCGGCTGCGCGATTTCCATCCCGATCGAGTGCGTGCGGTCGCGACGAACACGCTGCGCGTGGCCAAGAACGCGGGAGAGTTTCTGGTTGAAGCGCAAGGCGCGCTCGGGTTTCCGATCGAAGTCATCGCGGGGCGCGAAGAAGCGCGGCTCATTTACGCGGGCGCGGCGCATTCGGTACCGGCGATCTCGGGCAAGCGGCTCGTCGTCGACATCGGCGGGGGCTCGACCGAATTCATCATCGGCCAGCACTACACGCCGCTCGTCATGGAAAGCCTGTACATCGGCTGTGTGAGCCATAGCCGCGCGTTCTTCCCGGCCGGCAACGTCGACGAGTACACCATGCGCCAAGCCGAACTGGCCGCCAAGCGCGAAATCCAGATCATCTCGCGCGAGTACAAGCAGGCGGGGTGGGATCAGGCGATCGGCTCATCGGGCACTGCGCGGGCGCTGGCCGAACTCGTCGAAGCCAATAACTTCAACGACCCCGGGATCAACCACGGCATTTCGCGCGGCGGCCTCGAGCGGCTCAAGCGCGCGCTGATCAAGGCCGAGAACGTCAATCGGCTCAAGCTCGTCGCGCTCAAGCCCGATCGCGTGCCCGTTCTCGCCGGAGGCTTGTCGATCATGCTGGCCGTGTTCGAAGAACTCGGCATCGATTACGTCGACACGACCGACGGCGCGTTGCGCTTGGGGGTGCTCTACGACTTGCTGGGCCGCACGCAGCATGAAGACATGCGTGCCGTCACGGTCGAAGGGTTCATGCGCCGTTACGGGGTGGATCGCGCGCAGGCCGAGCGCATCGGCGCCTTGGCGATCGGTTTCTTCGATCAGCTTGGCGAGGCCAATGCCGAACGCTTGCAAGAAGGGCGCATGTTCCTAGGTTGGGCGGCCGCGTTGCATGAAATCGGGCTGTCCATTTCCCATAGCGCCTATCACAAGCATTCGGCTTATATCGCGAGCAATGCGGATATGCCGGGCTTTTCGCGCACCGATCAAGCTCGGCTGGCGGCGCTCGTGCTTGGTCACGCGGGCAAGCTCGGCAAGCTCGCCCAAGCGCGCGACGTCGAATGGCCGCTGCTGTTTTGCTTGCGGCTCGCCGCGCTGCTGTGCCGCCGTCGCACCGATGTGGGGTTGCCCGGTATTCGCGTGACGAAATCGGGCGGCGGCTACGAGGTGCGCTTGCCGAATGAATGGGTGGCCGGCAATCCGCTGACTGACTACAGCTTGATCCAGGAAGCGGCGGAGTGGGAGAAGATCGGCATGCGCTACCGCGTCGTGTACACCGACGAGTAGGCGTGGGCCGATTCAAGCGCCCGCAAGCGCGGGCGAACCGCTTCTGGCCTGGCTACGGCATCAGCCGAGGAAGTGGCGGGCGTAACGGGCGTTGATGTCCGCGAGGCGAAACAGCGTCAGGAAATCGGCGCAGTTGAAGTCGGGATCCCAAGCGGGCGCACCGCAAATCTTGGCGCCGAGGCGCAAGTACCCTTTGACGAGCGGCGGCGGGGCAACGCGCCCACCTGTGCGTAGTTCGTCGACGGGCAGCGGCGTATGGGCAAACGCGCGATACTCGGGGCTCGTTAGCGCGTTTTCGCGCAGCGATTCATACAGATTCGCCGCGAAATGGCCGCCGTCGGCCATCGGCACGCTAGCGCAGCCCAGCATCGTCTCGTACCCGTTTTGCATCATGTAGGTGCCGAGGCCCCCCCATAGCGACATGATCACCGAACCGCTGCGGTATCGCGCGTGAACGCACGAGCGGCCCACTTCGACCATCTTCGAGCGCAGATGCGCGAGGCGCGACAGGTCGAATTCGCCTTCGGCGTACAAGCGCCCGATACGCGCGGCCTGATGCGGCGGCAGCACGCGGTAAGTGCCGACCACTTTCAGCGTATCGAGATCGCGCACGAGCAGGTGGTCGCAATAGGCGTCGAACGCATCGACGTCGAGGCCGGCGGGGCCGGAAACGCTGGCGCCCATTTCCTCGGCGAACACGCGGTAGCGCAGCCGCTGCGCTTCGCGAAGTTCCTCGTCGGTGCGAGCCCAGGCCACCTGCAGACGATGCTCTTGCGTGACGGTTTCTTTTTCGCGCGGTAGGCGGCGGCGCGAATCGAGCGGAATGGAAGCGAGGGGCAGGGTAGGCGTCGGCAGAGCTCGCATTGGGGGTTCCTGGTTCCTATGACTATGAAAGGAATGCTGGTTCCCGCCAATGTAGTAATCGGTCGTGACGCTTGCATGGCAAAGGCGTGTCGAAGCGATGACATGTCGCGCGGCAGACACGCGCCTTTCCCGCGCCCTAAGCCAAGTCGGGCGTCATCACGGCTCGCACGATCACCGAGTCCGAACCGCTGCGCCGCGCGTCGCTTCGCTCGCGGGTTGCAAGCCACCATAGCCCGCCTTTCTTGATCGTCCATTCGGCTGCGTCGCCGCCGACGAGCCGAGAGGCCACGAGCCCGAGCGTCGGCTGATGGCCGACGACGACGACCGTCGGCGCAATGCCGTCAGGCCACTGTACGGCCGTAAGCAGCGCCTGCGGCGCCGCGCCGGGGGCGATGCTCTCGACAGTGCGGTACTGATCGGTCAGCGTTTCGACGGTTTGCACCGTGCGCGCGGCCGGGCTTGCCAGAATCACCGCGTCGGCCGGCAGGCGCTGGCGCAGCCATTTCGCGACGGCCTGCGCTTGCTTGCGCCCTCGGGGCGTGAGCTGACGGGCGGCATCGCTGCGTGCGGTGTCTTCCGCTTCGGCGTGGCGCCAGAGAATCAGATCCATGTCGTGTGTCTCCTGTGACTCCGGGCGCGCGACAGCTTCTCGCGCCGGGGGATGCAAATCGGCGAACGCGGGGCGGGGGGGGGGCCGCGTTTTCGCGCGGGCGCGCCGACCCTGCGCATCTTTCGATATTGCATCTTGCGATTGACCTCACACCCACAACGCGGCTAGAATTCACGGCTCGGCGGAGCGTAGCGCAGCCTGGTAGCGCATCTGATTTGGGATCAGAGGGTCGAAGGTTCGAATCCTTTCGCTCCGACCACTATATTCAAGCAAGAGCCTTGCCATTGGCCAACCGTACATGACCGGTTGGCCGGCGTGGCCGCATCATTCGCCGTTTCGCGGTGTATCGGTTTCTCCGTCAAGTCCAACTGTACGTCGCAATCGTCCAGAGCAAACTCGCTGCAAGCGGCGTGTCGTCGAGCGCAGCGGCCTGCCGCAGCCATGCCGCTGTGCGTTCGCGTAGCGGCGGATGACTCCAGCCAAAGCGAGCCATCATCGTGTGCATCTCGATCAGACCGATCTGGGCGCGGTGCCTTGCGGCTTCGCGACGGCCGCATTGCGCGAGCCACACGCGTGCCCGCTGTACGAGGGAAACGGCGTCGTCGCGCAGCCCTCGCTCGAGCGCGCTTTGCGCGGCTGCGATTCCGTAACCCAGCGCCTCTTCGAAGTCCCCAGCGAGTGCGAAATGCTCGGCGACGCTCAACGCGTGCGGCCCGGTCAAGCATTCATTGCGCGACGCGAGCGCCCGCGCGACGCGCGCATGATTGCGCTGTGCGCTCGCGCGAGGCATCGATTCGTAGGCCGCATCGCGGATCAGCGCGTGACGGAACGTGTACGATTCGCCGCCCAGGCGGTGCCGGGCATAGACGATCCGGGCCTCTTGCAAGCGCCGCAGATGTTCGCGCAGCACGGCGCCGTCGTGCGACGAGGCAGCCGCGAGTAACGCGCCATCCACCTCCATACCGATCGTAGCGGCCAGTTGCGCCGTGTCGCGGGCGCCGTCGACGCGGTCGAAGGCGAGTTCCAGCATATCCTTCAGGCTGCTCGGCAGCGGGTAATGATCGGTCGACGATAGTCCGCGCAGCGGCTGACCGGGCTCGGTCAATGCACCGCTGACGATCAGTTCTCGCACGATCTCCTCGACGAACAGCGGGATGCCGGCGGTACGCTCGGCCAGCAGATCGAGCGAAGCAGGGTCGATGCCGGGACGATCGAGCAAAGACGCAAGCATGCCGCGCGTATCGCTGCGAGAGAGGCGGCGCAGCGTGATGCGCGTGGCGGTTTTTTCCCAGCGAGCGAGGCCGGCGGGGCGCGACGTCAGGATCATGCCGACCTTCGCGGCCGTTTCCGGATGCCGAAGCCTTTTCAAAAACTCGGCGCTCGTCGCATCGATCCACTGGACGTCTTCCACGACGAGCAGCACCCGGCGTCCTTGGCCGATCGAAACGATCAATTGCCGCAATACGTCGAAGAGCAGCGCCTGTCGGGGCGCGCTCGAGCGTTGGACGTCGGCGGTTTGGCCCGGCACGCCGAGCCAGGCGGCGAGCGTGGCGCGAATGGCGGCGCGCTCGCCCTGGCACGGTGCGATCATGGCGTCGATCGCGGCGAGCGCGTCGTCGGCGCTGCCGTCGAGATCGATCTGCCAGTGGGTGGCAATCGCCCGCAAGATCGGAAAAAGCGCGTGATTCGTTCGTTCGAATAGGCACGTGCAAAAGAGCGAGGCGTGGCCGCGCGAGCGAATCGTTTCGGCCACCTCGTAGACGAGCCGCGACTTGCCGATGCCGGCGTCGCCCACAACGAGTTGTGCGATTGCGCGTGCGTCGGTTTTCGTCACGTCCGCGCGCGCGAATGTTTCCCAGCCCCGCAGCAGGGCGGCGTGCTCGCGTTCGCGGCCGACGAGACGCGGCGAACGCGATCGATCGAGCGCATCGAAGAGCGCGTGCGCGTGCCGCTCGCCGTGCAGCGCGTACACGGGCTCGGGCGGACATCCGGCGCGCGTCAGCACGAACGGCATGCGCGTGCAAAGCGCGTAGCGCTCGAGCGAGCGCCACGCCGCCTGCGTGAGCACGATACGGCCGGGCGGAGCGAGACGCATCAGTTTCGCGGCTGTCGAGGGGGTCGCGCCGCCCGGTGAGGGTACGTTTCGAGCGAGCGCGGGGCCGACGTGAATGGCTGCGCTCAATTCGACGCGCCAGCGCGAGGCGGCGCTCGCGCCGCCGTCGGCATGGGGCGCGGCGAGCGCGAGCGCCGCATGGCGCATCATATCGAGCGCCGCGCGCGCGGCGAGGCGCGCCGGCTGATCGACTCCATATTGCGAGCCGAAGTAAAAGAGCGCTGTATCGCCCAAGTGGCTGACGACCTGTGCCCCGTACCCCACTGCGATATCCGAGCACCGAGTAAGCCACTGGGCCTCGTGGCATTCCAACGCGTCGAGCAAAGAGGCCGGGTCGAGCGCCGGCTCCTCGCCGACCGCCGCGACACGGCAGCATAGCGCGGTGATCTGACGGTACTCGCCGTCCAGCGGCTGTGCGAGACCGGCCGTGCCCATCGCACCGCTGGCACGCTGCGATGCGGGGGCGATGCGGCGGTAATCGAGTGCGCCCACGAGTGCGGCGAAATGCAACGATCGAAACTCGTCGGCGAGTACGTGCGCCGATACGGCGCGTTGCCGCGGGTCCTTGCTCAACGCGCGGCGCAAGACCGTGCCGAGCGGTTGCGCGGCAATCGCGGGCGGCAGTGCGACATCGACCGGGCTCAATTGCTGATAAAGAATGTCGGCAAGGGTCAGCCCTTGCATGACGGGGCGGCCGGTCAGACATTCGATGACGACGAGGCCCCATGCATAGAGATCGCTTTGAGCCGTGGGCGATTCGTTGCGCAATTGCTCCGGCGCACAGTATTGCGGCGAACCCAGCAACTCGCTCTCTTGCGTGAGCGTGAAGCCGTCGTAACATTCGCTGCCGGATACGAGCGCGCCGATACCGAAATCGACAATCTTGGCGTACAGCGCATCTTCATGCACCGTAACCATGATGTTTTGAGGCTTGAGGTCGCGGTGTACCACGCCTTGATCGTGCGCGGCTGCCAGCCCTTCGAGTACTTGCGTCATGAGCCGGCCCGTCGTCGCGGCGC